>JAJQHZ010000014.1:30969-43307 GCA_021199475.1 Lachnospiraceae bacterium | reverse complement strand
TTGAAAAATCAAGGAATTCTGCTCTTTTTTTATTCCAAAAGTGTTTAAGACCGGACTATTTCTTATTATGCCAGATATTTCTTATCAGTGCAATAATTTTTACTCGTTTTTTCTGGAGGCTGATATCTTCCGCTGACTTTTCTGGAAGCAACGAAAAGCAATCAGGTCAGATATATCGGTCAATAATGCTGATAATTCAGAATCATTGAGGAACGTCTCAGTTTCCAGTCCTCCGTTCTTTCGACACGTAATTTTGTGTGGGTATCCTTCTTTAACCATTAGTGGGGCTTGATCTTTAATAAGCATAAGCCAATCGTGCTCGGGGCTTCCATCTGAAAAATCTTCATATCCAAAGCCGCAGGCATTCAGTAAGGTTTTAATTTGACCTCGCCTCCGCTCTTTATATTGTCTATGTATTTCATAGCCTTCAAGGCCCTTTTGCTCCAACTCCTCTACATATAGCAGTAACTCTTTTTCATATTCTTCCGTTGTTTTGCAATCGGTCAAGCCTTGCCAGTATTCTTTGATCCAGCCGGACATGAATGAGAGCTTTTCAATGATATCATCAGGTATCTTGTATTCTCCTCTTTCATATCTTCCCAAAGTTACAGTAGCACAGTTCATTTCATCTGCAAATTGTTCTTGAGTCATGTTTCTATCATTTTTACGATAGTCTTTAAGATGCTTAGATGATAGAATTTGTTCTTTTGTTGGTATTTTTTCATTCATTTTCATAAATCCCTCCAAAATATATCATAAAACGAGGCGTATGATAGATTATAAACGTGATAATCGAAAATTACATATCATCGTTGACTTAAATTCTGCCATAGATTATACTAAAAGCAACACCAACAGTCAAGCAATTATGAAAGGAAAAGGCTATGAAAAATAAAGAAATTCGCCAAGAAATTGAAAAGGCTGGCTTGCGATATTGGCAGGTGGCCGAAGCTGTGGGAATTTACCCATCAACTTTTTGCATATGGCTTCGTCAGGAACTTACTGGAAGTCGTTTAGAGCGTGTGCAAAAGGCAATTGAAGAATTGACATCAGGAGGTGTGGAGGATGAACGCAAAAAAGCTGAATAGTCCTGCTCCGAAGCTGTTGAAACGGCAGCAGGCAGAGGAACGCTATAATATGAGCTGGAACACTCTCGTGAAAGCTGCTCGAGAGGCGGGCGCTCTGGTACATTATGGCCGGTCCGTATTCTTCAATGCAACGATTATGGACACGTTTTTTGACGGCCTCTCCGGTGCGGAGTGACAGGATCCCTGCAGCTGCAGAAAGGATGCGGCGGCAGAGCTACACCCAGCAACAAGCAAGTTGGAGCAGGCGGCGGATGCGGCCTTGCAGAAAGGAAAACGATATGGATGTAAATACGATGAGAGAAAGAATTTCTGAATTGAGTGCGGTTGAGGTGCGTTTACAGTGGGAGGCGGATTTATCCCTGTGCCTTTCTGTAGCGGCAGACAGTGACATTCCGGTTGAATTGGGCGGAGCGTTGAATGTTCTGCATGAATATCTTTCTGGCTTGCGTGATAAGCAGGAGGAAAATGTTGACCATCTTCTCTCTTATCTTCGTGAAGCAGGCAGTACAGGAGGAGGCGGGATAGAAGATGAATCTGCAATATGATCGTAATATAACGCTCTCCGTGGCGAGCACACGGAAATCGAAGTCCTGGCAGCCGTGGCACACGACGCTGCAGGACTTTTACGCGAAACTGGAGCATCCGATCAGGGGGACAGAGAATCTTACGGACTATCTGGCGCTTAAGAAGGCACAGCAGGACGATTTGAAGGACGTAGGGGGCTTTGTAGGCGGTTCCCTGAACGAAGGGCGCAGGAAGTCAGGAGCGGTGACCGGACGGGATATTGTGACGCTGGACTTTGACACAATACCGCCATACGGCACGAGCCAGGTACTGGCGAAGGTGGACAGTCTGCAGTGCGGCTACACCATTTACTCAACGCGGAAGCATATGCCGACAGCGCCGCGGCTGCGGATCCTTTTCCCGCTCGATCGGACAGTGAGTGCAGATGAGTATGAGCCGATCGCGCGGTATATGGCGGCGAAGATCGGGATACAGATGGCAGACAAGACCACGTTCGAAGCCTGCCGCCTGATGTACTGGCCGTCATGCTGTGCGGATTCAGAATACATATTCGAGTATGCTGACAAGCCACTGTTATCTGCCGACGGCGTACTGAATACGTACACGGACTGGCATGACATGAGCAGCTGGCCGCAGGTCCCCGGCGCTGTGTCCTACCAGAAGCTGGCAGTAAAGCAGGGCAACCCGGAGGAGAAGCCCGGCGTCGTAGGTGCGTTTTGCCGCTGCTATGATGTTCCAGCGGCGATGGACAAGTTCCTGCCAGGGATCTATGCGCAGTGCGATAACGACCCGAACCGGTACACGTACCTTGGCGGATCCACGGCAGGCGGCGCGGTGCTGTACGATGACGGGAAGTTCCTTTACTCCCACCATGCGACGGACCCATGCTCTGGCCGTCTGGTAAACGCGTTCGACCTGGTACGGCTGCACAAGTTCGGGGACAAGGACGACGACGCAGCACCGGGGACGCCGGTCAACCGCCTGCCGTCTTACGCGGAAATGGGAGCGCTTGCGGCACAGGATTCTGTGGTGTCCGCGCTGATGGTGCGTGAGCGGCAGGAGCAGGCCATGAAGGACTATGAGGGGCTTGGCCTGCCTGCTGTGGCAGACGATGACCCGAACTGGATGAGCAATGCGGGAATAAAACTAAATGACAAGCATTTACCATTTCCGACGATTAGTAACGTGCGTAAACTGTTGGCAAATGATCCACGATTAAAAGACCGAATTGCCTACAATGCTTTTGCTGATTGCGTGGAGGCACTGCAGCCGCTCCCATGGAACCCGAAGGACGGACGGCGTAGATGGACTGACACAGACAGTAATGCCCTATACGATTACATGGAATCGTACTATGGCATTACGAAGCGTGTCAACATCGACTCAGCGTTGGACGTACACGCGTCGCAGCACAGCTATAACCCGCTGAAAGATTACCTGGACGGCCTGCAATGGGACGGGATTCCCCGGCTGGATACGCTGTTCATCGACTACCTTGGAGCGGAAGATAATAGCTACACCCGCTGTGTGACCAGAAAGATTATGGTTGCGGCGGTCGCGAGGGCGATGGATCCGGGATGCAAATTTGATAATATGCTTGTTCTGTGCGGTGATACCGGTATTGGTAAAAGTTCCATACTGGACAAACTGGCGCTTGGCTGGTTCAACGACTCCATCCTGACGTTCGAGGGAAAAGAAGCGGCAGAGCTGATACAGGGCGTGTGGATCGTGGAGATCGCAGAGCTGCATGCAATGAAGCGTTCTGATGTTACACGCGTCAAGCAGTTCCTCTCACAGCGTATCGACCGCTTCCGTCCAGCGTACGGTCGGAACGTGAAAGAAGTACCACGAAAATGTGTGTTCTTCGGTACTACAAACAATCATGACTTCTTGGATGACATGACAGGCAACCGGCGGTTCTGGCCGATCGATGTGCACGAGAATAAAGCTATAAAAAAAGTCTGGAAGGACCTGACAGACAATGAGATCTCACAAATATGGGCAGAGGCAAAGATCCGCTGGCAGGTCGGAGAAAAGCTTTACCTGAACGCAGAGGAGGAAGCAGAAGCTACGAGATGGCAAGAGGAGCATAGAGAAATTGACCCGATGGAAGATCGCATTGAATGGTTTATCGAACAAAATATTCCGGAAGACTGGGACAACTGGCCGATCAGTCGCAGATTGGACTTCTGGGCGCCGGAGGGGATTGTCCAGAGGGATCAGCTGAAACTCGTCCCGCGTACCAAAATCAGTGTGTTAGAGATATGGGTGGAATTGTATAAACGAAATCGAAGAGACGTTCACAACCGGGAATACCAGACAATCAGACCGATTTTAAGGAAGTTGCTTTAAAAAAATGGCTGGGAAGAAAAAGATTTAAAAGATTATGGCGGTGAGTATGGCTATCAGAAGAAATGCTTTGTCCACATTGAGTAATCTTGTGACAAAGGGACATAGTTTTGGCAAGCATTCGAAAGCAGAGATTAGAGCGCCTTGTTGCATGGGGAGACAATGTAGACATTATTTTTTGAAACTTTTGTAAAATAGAGAATTTAGGCAGACAAGCCAAACTTTATTCGGTAGACAATCCGCGGAACAAACTGAGGACGTAATGTCTACCAATGTCTACCGATTTTCGTTTTTGGTAGACATTGGTAGACATAAACCGGAAAGTATTGTCTACCCGAAATTTCCTTATAAATCAAGGCTTTTTTCACTGTGGTAGACATAGTAGATAAAGTAGACATTAAATCAATATAAAGTAAAAAATAGAGAAAATAGAGGGTATATATACGCTCTATACGCCCAAATACGCGTGTGTATACGCGCGTAAGGGCGATATCGTCTACCATGTCTACCGTGAAAAGATGCGGTTTGAAAAACAATTTTAGTTAGGAGAGCAGATTATGAAAGCAGAACTGATGGATTATGCTAATGATGTGAACTGCCCGGAAGAATTGGCAGAACTGTTGCGGAGAAAGTATTATTCTGAATTGCGTATAAAATCAGCTGAACGTGAAATGGTTCATGGGGAGAAAGACGAAACGACAGAGGATCTTGAACACTGTTATGCTGAACGGGCTAATGCGATTGCGGAATTGGATTCAAAATATCCGCACTGGAATGAGGAGGAGCAGGCGCGGGAACTGTACTGCAAGGCAGAATCCACGACTTGAACTCTGAACTCCCTTACGCGCGCCCGCGCGAGAGTTTAATAATTTTATCTGTGGAGCAGGAGGCGTGGAGATGGATGCAAAGGAGTTGTCACAGCTTCGGCGCATGAAACGGGAGTTGGAAAAGGACCGGCAGCACCTGGAAGAACTGGAGTGGGACGCTTCCGCTCCACCGTCGCTTAGGCAATATTGTCGGATATCGGATGAGAAAAGCCCCGGGGAACTGGCAAGGGAGATCACAGATCTGAAAACAGCTATAACGGAAAAGCAGCTCCGGTGCATACGGGAAGAAAAGCGCCTGTGGCTGTTCATATCGGAGACTGATGACAGCTACTGGAGGCTGATGCTTATACTGCGCTTTGTTTACGGGATGCCTTGGGAAGCCGTAGCGAATGAGATGCATTGCACGGCCGATGCTGTAAGAAAAAGCTTTTGCAGGAAATTCAAGCCGCCGTAGGAAACAGGAGCGGAAGGAAAGTTTTGTTGAATGTTTTCCTGCTCCGCGCTATATTCTCCGAAAAGAGGAGGGATGCCGGTATGGAGTCAGAGACAGTTACCAACGAGCAGTTAGTCCGCCGTGTGCAGTCAGGCGTGGATGTATCGGAGAATATGCTGCAGCTATGGGAGCAGTGCAAGGCATTTGTTGCTATGCTTGCGAGAAAGTATCAGGGCACGGCGGAGATGGATGACCTTATGCAGGAAGGGTATTTGGCACTCTGTGAGGCAGTGGATGCCTATGATCCGGAGCGCGGGATGACATTTATAAGCTTTTTGGCTTTTTACATAAAGCGGCGTATGGCAATGTGCTGCCAGTGTTCGGTCACCGTCCGGATGCCGCTTGGCATGCGTGACATGATCCGGAAATACCGGCGGTTCGTCTCTGACTTCCGTCGCGAGTATGGCGGGGAAGCGGATGACCGAACGCTGTGCGCCGCATTGAGGATAAGCCGGGAGCAGTTGGAGGATATCAGAGAAGCGGCGCGCAGTGCACAGGCGGACAGCCTGGACAGGCCTTTTGATACGGACGATGATCTTTTAGTTGGGGACACGGTACCGGATTCTATGGACATTGAATGCACGGTCCTTGATGCGGTACAGCAGGAGGAGCTTGCGGCGGCAATCTGGCCTTTGGTTGATTCTCTGGACGCGGAGCAGGCGGCGGTAATTCGTGCAAAATATCAGGACGGGAAGTCATGGGCGGAGATTGCGGAGCAGATGGGATTGAGCCGATCACAGGCAGCAGCGCGGGAGAAAAAAGGGCTTTGGGAATTGAAGAGGCCACAGCGGGCGGAAGTGCTGCGCCCGTTTATGGATGAGTATATATCTGCCCATGCGTACAGCGGAAACGGCGTAGGAGTGTTCAACCGCACATGGACATCCAGTACAGAGCGGGTGGCACTCCGCCTGGCAGAGAATAGGGGCGGCGAGAGAGCTACACACGGAGAGGAGTGAGGGAATGCGCGTGCTTTATTACCTGACAATTGCGGTCAGTGTTTTCCTGGGATTTTTGCTTGTGGATTTGGTCGACAGGTGGAAGAAACAGGAAATAAAAAATCCTGCCGCTGATGCATGAAGCATTTGCGGCAGGACAGGCGCGGTGATTATTTGTCGTTCTTATCTGTGTTATCGGTCGGAGCAGGCTGCACATTGTAGATGCCCCAACCGTCATCATCGAAGCGGCTCCAGACATTTTCTTCAATACCGGGGCGCTTCCGGGGCTGTGGTTCATCGTCCTTTAGACTCTGGATATATTGCCGGTATTCTTCTGGTGACATACCGCTGCCCAAACCGCCGTTATACTGTGCTGCGTACTGTTCGCGCTGTTCCGGTGTCAGGCTGCTTAGGGTCTTTTCCAGCTCATGGACTTCTTGCGCTTGCTTTGAGTATGGGGCTAACTCACTGTCATCTAAGAGAAAACCGCTGTCTTTTGTTTTTGACATAACAGCACCTTCCTTTCCGGGAACTTATTTCCCAAACAGATCCGCGTGTGTGCCTGTGCGGATAAGATACAGGTCATGGCCGTCTATACGGTAGATCAGCAGCCAGTCGGGCGTGATATGGCATTCCTGACAGCCTTTGTAGTTTCCTGTCAGCTGATGATCCCTGTTCTGTGGCGGCAGCGGAGCAGGTATGCGCAAAGTGTTGATCACGGCAGCCATCAGGGCGAGGTCATAGCCACGCTTTGCACACAGCTTATAGTCTTTCTTGTACTTGGTGGATGCGTTTAAATTCAGCATGGCTTAATCCTCCAAAAGAGAAGCAAGGAAATCTTCTGTGCTGCCGGAGAAGTGTTCGCCTGCTCCCACGTGAATCATATCATCGACTTCTGCAATGGCCTCCAGAGTTTCAGCGTTCGGTGTCTCATCCGGAATGGCAGCACCTTGCAGGTAGGAGACAACGTAGATCAGTCGGGTTTCTGGGATTTGGTCAATAAGGGATTTTGCATAGTCTCTGTTGCTCATAGTTACACCTTCTTTCTGTGGTTATGCGGGTTGAGAATCACGTTCAATTCGTTGGTCGATAGCTGTTTTGATATATCCATTGACAGACTCACCAACGGAAGTAGCTGCAGCTTTTATCTCCTCGTATTTTTCTTTTGAAACATCAAGAGGAACACGCTTAAGTTTTGCCTTTTTATATTCTGTTAAATAATCTTTGCGCTGTTCGGATAATGGCATTTTCTCACCTTCTTTCTGCACTTGAAAATCCGGGCGGCATAATACAGGAGTATCTTCTCCACCTTACGATGAGAGTATAACATAAAATCTATGATGTGTACACAACAAAAATAAACAAAATTACGTACACAACTTTGTGCAATGTGCCGATTGACTGTTGTGTACACAACTGATATAATACAATCATCAAGAGAACAGAGCAGCCGGGAACCGAAAGAACCCGAAACCAGAAAGCCATATACCTGTGAACCAACGAGTACGGCGGCAATAGTCAGGAAGATGCTTCTGGGGCGGCTCCAGGATCCACAGAGGAGGGTGAAGCAATGAAGTACAATTTTTCGAGAATCATGACAAGGGCATGGAAGAACTTCCGCAAGGCTGACGGTCAGATCACATTCGGTGAAGCACTCCACAGATCATGGCTGAGTGCAAAGGCTGAGACGGTCAACGAGCAGAGAGTTGAAGCAGCAAAGGAAGCCGCACAGGTTACGGAAGAAACGAACACTTATTCGGGATGGAAACAGCTGGGATATGAAGTGATCCACGGAAGCATGGCATTATTTCAGGCGGTGCTGATCTGGGGTAGCAAGGGCGATAACGCCACATACAAGGCAAGTTTCTTCGGACTCTCTCAGGTTCAGGAAATTGCAGTTGCATAAACATATTGCTGAGCTATCGGCCTGACGGGCAAATTCTGGGAAAGGGGGCGTTGGTATGGGTGAGATAAGCCAGGACAAACAAAATCAGATTGACGCGCTTTTTGACATTTACTTGTCAAGGACCGTGACGGATCCGGGCGGGAAACAGAAGGCAGTAGAACCGTATCTGGAAACCATTTCAGAGGATTTTGACGAAAAGCTGTTTGATTACATCGGCGAAGTGCAGAAGTCGGCGTATTATGCAGGATTCGCTACGGGTGTACAGCTGATGCAGGATTGTTACGCTGAAAGCAAGAAAATCATCGCAAGGCAGTAAAGAAAAAGCCCTTGCCAGAGCGGCAACTCCGGCAGGGGCGGCAACCCGACAACAAGCACAAAAATTGAGGGGTATGCGGGAAGTATAACACGCCTGCTCCCCTCTGTCAAAAATGAAAGGGGCATTTCATATCATGACCGGTAAAACAAATTCGAAGAATACAGTAAAAGCCATTACGGCAGATTTCAGCGCTATGGAGTACGACCTGGAGTGCGCGGCGGACCTTTGCTTGTGCCTGTCCGTTGCGGCGGGATCCGGGAACGTACCGGAGGAGCAGTTAGGCAATGCGCTTTATGCTCTGCACAATCATCTTACGGGACTTTGCGGTGAGATGCAGGCCGTATCCCATGGCGCTGAACCGGCAGCATGAGGGCATACCGGGGACGGGAAGCCATATGCCCCCGGCAGCGGAATGCGGGCGCGGGGGCGGACAGCTACACGCGGAAGTGATGCCGATGCCTGGAGGATTTACTGGTTGGGCATTTCATAAGCAGGAGAGGAGCAGGATTTTATGAGATTGAATAGCAAAAAGGTTACGCAGATTATGGCGGATAAAGCCATTACAGAATCTGATGTAGCGGGCCGCACGGGGCTTTATCCGGCCTCTATGCGGTGGATATTAAACAACGGCTTTGCGTCATATGACGCGATGGAGAGGATCGCGGACGCGCTGGAGGTAACCATGCAGGATATTACCGCACCAGATTCATTCGGAAGCGAGGAGAACGTGATTGATTTTATCAAAGACAGCGACCGGGCAACGGTGACATTCTCGCAGGGACGTTATAAAAGTCGCGTGGAGCAACTGGCAAAGAACCGCCCGGATGAATGCAGGATTATGGCAAGGAATGATGACGGCAGCCTGTGTGCGCAGATCCCGGTTAAGTGGGTGAGGATTACCCCACCGCGGGAGGTTCAGCTTACGGATGAACAGCGGCGGGAGATTGGAAAACGTTTAGCAAAGAGCAAGGAATGATTTGAAACCATTGCTGACGTGATGTGAAAACGGTCAAAATTCGATTGAAACGGTTTTAGGGTAGAACTGTTAAGGGTACGACTTTAAAACCGTTTTTCTCCAAAAAAAGAGGGTTATATATGGCAGGAAAAAGAAAAGACAGCAATGGAATATTGCTGAACAAAGGGGAACGGCAGATGCCGGACGGGCGGTATAGATACAGATATACAGATAACCAGGGAGGCCAGCATGACGTGTATTCCTGGACACTCCGCCCGGAGGATAAAGCGCCGGATGGACGCAAGCCGGGAATGAGCCTGCGGGAGCAGGAGAAGCAGATCCAGAAGGACTTGCTTGATGGCGTGAAGTCGTGGGAAGGCAGCATAACACTTAATACATTGATTCTGGAATATTTTGAACGGCAGAAGCCTTATTGGGCTGATTCTACATGGAACGGTTATAAATGTGCGTATAAAAAGCATATCAAGCCAAGCATCGGACGCAAAAAGGCGGTAAATATTACTTCCGACGATATTTCACGGTTTTATGACAGCCTGATCCACGATGAGAGCGAGCCATTGAAGACTGGAAGCATTGCGCAGATCAACCGGATTATTAAACCTTCCCTGCAGCTTGCGGTGAGAAAAAGAATTATTCGTAACAATCCTGCGCTGGGATGCTATGGAGAGCTGACACGGAAGAATCCGGAGAGCAGGCCGGAACAGCGCCACGCTCTCGAAACAAAGCAGCTAAATGAACTGCTGAACCATGTTGCGGAGGTTAGCCCACAATACTACAATCTGTTTTATGTTATGGCATGGACCGGATGCCGGATCAATGAAGCGGCGGCTTTGACCTGGTATGATATTGATTTTCAGAAAGAGGTGATCCACGTTCGGCGATCACTGCAATATCAGCCTGATGAAGATGGAAAATTGATTCACAAGCTGAAAGCGCCGAAGACGGAGAAAGGATTCAGAGATATTCCGATGCTTGCGGATGTGAAGCAGATTTTGCGTTTAATGCAGGGCAATCAGAAGATTGTTGCATTCCGGGAACCGGACAATCTGACACTGGACGATCTCTCTGTATTCGTGTTTAAAAATTCTCGTGGACATTTATTAACTACGTATTCTGTAAATGCGATCCTGCAGAGAGTTGTAGCAAGTTATAACCGGGAACATGAGGAAAAGCTTCCTGATGTTTCTAGCCATACTCTCAGGCACACGTTCTGCTGTTGGCTATGCGAACACGTGGAGGGACAGAACTCTGCGGATGACTTAAAGTATATCCAGAAGATTATGGGGCATTCAGACATATCAACGACTCTGAACATTTATTCGGAATGCCGGAAAGCGAACAGCTCTACAAAGGATGAAGCACTTAAGAGAATAGCAGCGCAGTCTTAATAGTAACGGTGGCCCCGGAAGCAATGCTTTCGAGGCCGTTTTTCTTTCTGAAAAGGGTAAAAAAAAGGGTAAAAAGAAAAATTGGGCTTCGAAAAGCCTTGATTTCACTGAAAATTATGACGAAACTTCATATTTCCTTAAGAAATAGCTGTTTACATCTTTGGGCAAATATGCTACACTCATATATAGTTTATGTGCTATTGTTTGGAAAATTGGCTGGGGAGGCCACGAAATAGTACAGTTTTCAGAATTGTCGCTTGACTTGCCGGTGCCCCCGGCGAGCTTTTGGCAAGGACGGAGAACAAAAATATTCAGGGAGGGGCAGGCAGACATGTTGGATGATATAAGGGAATGGATTTCGGATAATCTCAGGTATATATTGTTGGGGCTGGCTATCATTCTTCTTATTATAATTGCCTTTTTCGCGGTACGTCTGGTGTCGCATATCGGATCGTCCGGTTCGAAGAATAAGGTTCAGCAGGAGACAGAAGCTCAGACAGAGCAAAACACAGAAGCGGATGCTGTGATCGAGTCGCTTGTGAAGGATCAGGAGGATGTTCTCGCGATTGCCACATCCTACTGGACGGCGATCGGCAGTCAGGACTTTGACACGCTGGAGACACTGTGCGGGAAGACATTTGATGAGGATGCGCGTGCGACGGTGGAAGCGATGGATGTCGCGGTTGAGTCGTACGATGAGATTATGACCTATTCGAAATCCGGCCTGACGGAGGGTTCCTATGTGGTGTATGTCTATATGGAGCTGAAGCTGACCGGTATTGAGACCGAGGCGCCGACGCTTCGCCAGATGTATCTGCAGCCGAATGAGGACGGGGATCTGCTTGTGGTACAGACGGAGGATTATACGTCCGAGATTTCCGCTTATGTACAGGAGCGTCAGACGGATTCAGATGTACAGGCATTGATTCAGGATGTCAGCGATACGCTGGAGGAACGGTGCGATGCAGACGATGATCTGAAGAATTACATTGAGTCGCGGACGACGAGCTCAAGTTCTTCGAATGATACAGAGGAAGAGGGAGATTCGGATGAGAGCGACTCTTCGGATGCGTCAACCGGCACGATGCAGACGAATACGGGCGTGAATGTCCGCAGCGAGGCTTCCGCGGACAGTACGCTGCTTGGCACACTGGTTGCAGGCTCTCAGGTAGAGGTCCTTGAGAATCTGGAGGACGGCTGGTCACGAATTACGTATCTGGATTCGAATGGAAGCACGGTGGAAGGCTATGTGATGACGCAGTATTTGTCGGCGGCCGGCTGAGATTTCATCGCTGTATTGGCTTTGTTGAATCGAAAAAAGGGCAATGGATGTGGAGTCCATTGCCTTTTCTGACTTGTCGGCGACGAAAGAATATGATAAGATGGGAAACATTATAGCAGGAAGGATCTGCTCCTGGCTTTTGCGGAAGCCTGACAGAGAATTAAGAGCGGATAGAAGAAAGACGAGTAAGAAATAAAAAATGGATGAACGAAGAAAACCTGGCAGGAAAGATAGGCTGGATGAACGAAGAAAA
>JAJQHZ010000014.1:0-30869 GCA_021199475.1 Lachnospiraceae bacterium | reverse complement strand
TGGATGAACGAAGAAAACCTGGCAGGAAAGATAGGCTGGATGAACGAAGAAAACCTGGCAGGAAAGATAATCTGGATGGAAGAAGAAAAACCGACGGGAAAGATAAACTGGATGAAAGAAAAAAGACGGGCCGAAACGATAAGCTGGATGAAAGACAGAATATGAACAGGAATTCGCTGAGGAAAGCGAGCGAATCCGGTGAGGCCGTTCGGCTGAATAAATACTTAAGCGACGCGGGAGTCTGTTCGAGGCGGGAGGCAGACCGGCTGATTGAGACGGGGCGTGTATCCGTGGACGGAAGAAGTGCCCTGACCGGTCAGAAGGTGCTTCCGTCACAGACAATCTGTGTGGACGGGCAGACGGTCCGGCCGGAGACGGAATTGATCCTGCTTGCGGTGAATAAGCCCAGAGGCGTTGTCTGCACGACGGATGACAGGTGGGGGGATGTGACCATTTATGATATGCTCGATTACCCGAAGCGCATTTTTTCCATCGGACGGCTGGATAAGGATTCGGAAGGTCTTCTTCTGATGACGAATTATGGTGATATTGTGAATAAAATGATGCGGGCCGGGAATTTTCATGAGAAGGAATACCTGGTTAGTGTGGACAGGGAAATTCAGCCGGATTTTCTAAAAAGGATGTCCGGCGGTGTTTATCTGGAGGAGCTGGATGTGAAGACGCGTCCCTGTCAGGTAGAGCTGACGGGGAAAGCTCAGTTCCGCATTGTCCTGACGCAGGGATTGAACCGGCAGATCCGGCGGATGTGCGCCGCGCTCGGCTATCGGGTGACACGAATTTTGCGGGTGCGGGTGATGAATATTGAGCTGGGCGACCTGAAGCCTGGCGAATACCGGCCGGTCAGCCGGAAAGAGTACGCGCAGCTGAAAGAGCTGCTTGCGGATTCTTGAAAATGGAGAAATCGGAGGAAATTATGAATCAGAAGCTGGAACGGATGAAGGAGCTTTCAGCCCTGCTGAAGCAGGCTTCCAGGGCTTACTATCAGGATGATGCTGAGATTATGAGCAATCTGGAGTATGACCGTCTCTACGATGAGCTGGCCGCTCTGGAAGCGGAGACCGGCACGGTGCTGGCGGGCAGCCCGACGGTGACGGTAGGATATGAGGCGCTGGATTCCCTGCCCAAGGAGAGGCACGAGTCGCCGATGCTTTCTCTGGATAAGACCAAGTCGCCGGAGGATCTGGCGGCGTTTGCGGGGGAGCATGAGATTCTGCTGTCATGGAAGCTGGATGGGCTGACGGTTGTCCTGACCTACCAGGGGGGAGCGCTTTCCAAGGCGGTAACGCGCGGAAACGGGGAAATCGGCGAGGTAATCACGAACAACGCGCGCGTGTTTCAGAACATTCCGCTGAAGGTTCCCTATCAGGGCGATCTGGTTCTGCGCGGGGAGGCGATCATCACTTATCCGGAATTTGAAAAAATCAATGAAGAGATCGCGGATGCGGATGCCCGCTATAAGAATCCGCGGAATCTTTGCAGCGGCTCGGTGCGCCAGCTCAACAATGAGATTACAGCGAAGCGCCACGTGCGTTTTTACGCATTTGCGCTCGTCAGAGCGGACGGGGTGGATTTTGCAAATTCAAGAGCCAGACAGCTGGAATGGCTGAAAAGCCAGGGCTTTGAGACCGTGGAGTATAAAAAGGTTACGGCAGGGCAGGTATCGGAGACGGTGGCGTGGTTCGCGGAAAAAATCCAGCATTACGAGGTACCGTCCGACGGCCTGGTCGCACTTTATGATAATATTTCCTATGGGCAGTCGCTGGGACGCACGGCAAAGTTTCCGCGCGACTCGATTGCGTTTAAGTGGCAGGATGAGACGCGGGAAACGCGTCTGCTGGAGATTGAGTGGAGTCCGTCCCGCACCGGTCTGATCAACCCGGTCGCGATTTTTGAGCCGGTTGAGATTGAAGGCAGCACGGTCAGTCGTGCGAGCGTTCACAATCTGAGTATTATGAAAGCGCTGAAGCTTGGAATCGGAGACCGGATCACGGTATACAAGGCGAATATGATCATCCCTCAGATTGCAGAGAACCTGACCGGAAGCGGAAATGTCGAGATTCCGAAGGTCTGTCCGGTCTGTGGCGGTGCGACGGAAATCCGCAGGAGTGCCAAGAGAGAGACGCGGCGAGGTGAGGGCGCGGCTCTTTTGGAAGGAAAACCTCAGACGGATTTCGATAAGGGCGTTGAGAGCGGGAACAGCTTTGCAGACACAGCGCTTCTGGAGCAGCGGTCTGATACGGAAATGGAACCCGAAACCGAATTCGATGCGGGGACGGTAGAGACGCTTTACTGTACAAATCCCTGCTGCAGTGCAAAGAAAATCAAACGGTTTACGCTTTTGGTCAGCCGCGATGCCCTGAATATAGAAGGACTGTCCGAAGCGACCCTGGAAAAGCTGATCGGGCGGGGATTTATTCACACATTTGCGGACATTTTCCATCTTTCAGATTACCGGAACGAGATCGTTGAAATGGAAGGCTTTGGGGAAAAATCGTATGCGAACCTGATTCAGAGCATTGAGCGGGCGCGCGACACAACACTTCCCCGGCTGCTCTACGGGCTTGGTATTCCAAATATTGGCGTGGCAAATGCAAAGTTGATCTGCCGTTTCTTCGATTATGACCTGAACCGGGTCTGCGCCGGAACTGCGGAGGAGTTTGCCGCCATTGAGGGCCTGGGCGAGGTCATTGCGGCATCGGTCGTGGATTATTTTGCGGACGGGGACAACCGGCGGATGCTGGAAGCACTGGTCGCCGAGCTTCATATAGAAAAACCGCAGGCGGGTGAAACGGCTCAAAGCCTTGCCGGAAAAACCTTTGTCGTCACCGGAAGCGTGGAACGGTTTGCAAACCGCAGCGAGCTGAAGGCGTTTATTGAGGAGCGCGGCGGCAAGGTGACCGGCAGCGTCACGAAAAAGACGGATTACCTGATTAATAATGACACGGCGTCCAATTCGACCAAAAATAAAAAG
This sequence comes from Lachnospiraceae bacterium, assembly GCA_021199475.1. Taxonomy (GTDB): domain Bacteria; phylum Bacillota; class Clostridia; order Lachnospirales; family Lachnospiraceae; genus Choladousia. The sequence continues at coordinate 27,877 of JAJQHZ010000014.1, read as the reverse complement.
GCGAAAGAGCTGGGGATACCGATTCTTTCGGAGATGGATTTTCTGGACATCTGTGGTTCCTGAACACCGAACGCCGCAGAAGACGAAATGTGCAGGGCAGATCATATTGCATGGAACTGTAATAAAATAGATAGAATAGATCATGAAGTGGACGGATTATTTTAACAGAACGATTCCAAATGGCGATTGGCTGTTCTGAATGGTTCGCTTCATAAAAGGAGGAAAAAACCGATGCCGATTCGAGTACAGAGCGAGCTTCCGGCGAAAGAAATACTGGAACGTGAAAATATATTTGTGATGGATGAGAACCGGGCGGTTCACCAGAACATCCGCCCGATTCACATTGCCATTCTGAATCTGATGCCGTTGAAGGAAGAGACAGAGCTGCAGCTGCTTCGCTCCCTCTCCAATACACCGCTTCAGGTCGAGGTGACATTTGTGAAGGTTTCATCGCATGAAGCAAAGAATACATCCATGAGCCACCTGAACAAATTTTATGTGGAGTTTTCCGATATCCGGAACCAGCGTTTTGACGGGATGATCATTACCGGTGCGCCGGTGGAGATGATGGAATTCGAGGAGGTGGATTACTGGAGCGAGCTGACGGAAATTATGGAGTGGACCAATATGCATGTGACGTCCACGATCTATCTGTGCTGGGCTGCGCAGGCCGGGCTGTATTATCATTACGGGCTCCCGAAGCGTCTGCTGCCACAGAAGATGTTTGGCCTGTTCTGGCACCGCGTAAGAAACCGCAAGATTCCGCTTGTGAGAGGATTTGATGATATGTTTCTCGCCCCGCATTCCCGCCACACGGAGGTTCCGATCGAAGAAATCCGGAAGGTAAAGGAGATCACGATCCTGGCGGAGTCAGACGAGGCCGGGATGTTCCTTGGTATGGCAGACGGCGGCCGGAGAATTTTTGTTATGGGACATCCGGAGTACGACCGGGTGACACTTGATAGCGAATATCACCGCGATCTGGAGAAAAACCTTCCGATCGAGATCCCGAAAAATTATTATCAGAATGACGATCCCTCGGTCAAACCTCTGCTGATGTGGCGTTCGCACGCGAACAATCTTTACACGAATTGGCTGAACTATTACGTCTATCAGGCGACTCCATACGACCTGATGGGAACACCGGATTTTGCCTATGTCTACAGCCAGTTGGATAAGTGGGAACACGAGGAGCGAAAAAATCTGCAGGAGTAACAGCCGCTGTAGTGAATTCCCGGCACGGACAGATGTGAAGAATCAGACAGGGAGACCGTAATCGAGTAGGAGGCGGCTTGTCGGCTCCTACTCGCCTGCGCCGGCCGCGTCTGGCTTCAGCCGGAATAATTCCTTACGCGGCCGTGTGCATAAAAAGCAGGAGCGGAACGGATGGGTTCCTGCTCCTGCGCTATTCTTCAGTCGTCAATTTCGCCGAATTTGTATTCAATGTACTCCTCTACCTGATCTGCGTAATCTTCCGCGGCCTCCAGCCTGGTTTCCAGCTTGCGGTATTTCTTTGCGGAAAGCTTGCCGGAGTAGTACAGGGATTCAATCTTATCCTCCAGCGTATCCAGCCGGTTCTCCAGCTTTTTCAGCTGCTTCTCAAAATCAAAGATCTGGTTGACCAATTCACTCCGCGCGCTTGCGGGAGCGGTAGCCTCCAGAGTGGAATAGAGTGTTTTCAGATCACTTTTGACGGCAGCGATTTTTTTCTTGTATTTGCTGTACCGGGTGGAGCTGGCGGAAGCCTTTTTTACCGTGATTTTTTTTGTCGCTTTGAGGTTTGTCCCGCTGATTTTTACGGTGATGGTCGCAGTACCCGTTCCGACTGCCTTGATATCGATCTCGTCATCGTAGTTATCCAGAATTTTGATGACGGAGGTATTGCTGCTGGACCAGACGATCTTACTGTCTTTCACATCGACGTAGCTCGGGGTGATTTTGGTATCCAGCTCGATGGTTTCGCCGACGGTCATGGAAGAGACGGAGGTCTTAATCCTGATTTTTGTGGCAGAGGCAGCTGCTGATGCCGGAAGGACGGATGAGATCAGCAGAGCAGATGTCAGTAAAACAGTGGTTAATTTTTTTAGTAAATTCTTCTTCATTTTGATTTCCTCCTTTTTGATTAGGTGTTTTGGCCGCCGTATCTTTTTTACGCGGTTTCGGATGCTGTTTCTTATGTCATTACCCTGGTGCATTTGATTGACACGTCTGCCTGACGCTTTTTTGTGCTCTCATCTATATAATGCCGCGCGGGGATGATTTATTGCACGGATTTAAAAAAATTTGAAAATAGATTCAAAAATTTGAAACAGCAGGCGGTCAGCGGTTCGTTGACAGGAGCATAAGCAAAATGAGACGACCGGTCATTCTTCCGATGGCTGATAAACGGTATATTCCAGAATCTCTCCGTCGGTCACGCCGATTTTGTATTCATATTCCCGGGTATCAGTGTAGAATTCGACCTCGTAGGATTCCTGCCCGTCTTCGTAAGAAGGACAGGTAGACTGGAAAATAAGCTCCGAGGTATCTACGCCGGCGTGTTCGAGAGCGATGGCAAGTGCCTGTTCCTCACCGATGCCGGTGACTGCAAGGCTCTTTTCCAGCTCTTCCAGCTCGATGGCGAGCAGCTCATCGGTCTTCCATTCCATTTCCCATTCCAGGAGCTCTCCGGTCAGGGCATTCATTTCGTATTCATATTTATAGGCGTCAACATAAAATTCTACCTCATAGGTCACGGCTCCGGAATTGTAATCCATCAGTACGCAGGTGTATTCGGCGTCCTCCTCACAGTAAGAGCTGTATTCCCAGGCAAGCGCCAGCGCCTCTTCCTCCGTCATATAGGCCTGCTGGCTGGCGGTTCCCTGCGAGGAAAGGTCCGTCAGCGTATAATTCTGCGAAGAAATGAGGAGGTTGATGTCGTTGACCGACATCTGCGCGACATCCTCTGCAGTCAGGCTGGATGACTGGGAGGCGAGCTCCAGCGCAACGGATGCTTTTCCGGCGGAGATTCCGTATGCTTCTGCCAGCTCTGTGACGGCGGAATCCTCTGTCACGATTATGGTGCTTAAAACGGCGCCGTCAAAGGGTTCCTCGGAAAAGGTTTTGCGGGCCGTGCGCATCAGCTCGTTTTGGAGTTCCCCGGCCGTTTCCTCATCTGCTCCGGATACGCCCAGCAAAATGGAATTTTCCATTTCATTCAGGTATCCGGCCTGTACCATTGCTCCGATCAGTGCGTTGACTGCAACGGTCACGTCCGTGCCTTTCAGGTCCATACCCTCCAGAATGAGTTCCCCGTCTTCATTCAGAGCGGTGGCAGAGCGCACTTTATTTTTGGAAGTAACCTCCAGAGAGACACTGGGATTCACATCCAGCGTCACAGTCGAGAGTGGAAGGAATGGACCGGAACCCGTAAGCCAGAGCGCCAGCGCCGCGGCTGCCAAAGCAGGTATACCGGCCGCGGCCGGATAGAAGCGCCTCCGGGTGCGAGTGTTAGCCGGAGCCGGGGCAGGGACTTTTTCCTGGTCGGAAAAACCGCATGCCAGGCGCAGCTCCTTATAGGAATCCGGAGTGACTTTTTGCAGAATATCGGCCAGTTTTTGTGCTGATTTTTGCGTTCTCATGCTTCTTCTCCTATGATTGCTCTAAGCTTTGCCAGTGCTCTCCGGTATTTGGAGAGCACGGTGGACAGTTTCATATCCAGAAGGTGGGCGATTTCCCGGTGCCGCAGATCTCCAAGACTGTGAAGGGTAACAATCTGATATTCCTCTTCATTTAAGGTTTTCAGAGCCTGCTCCAGAATCAGCTTCTCCTCCGCGGGAAGTGAGCTCTGCCCCTCTACCCATCGCTCCAGCTCTTCGAGGGAGGTTTCCCCGCGGCGCTTCTGGCCGCGCAGCTTCATCATGCAGTGGTTGCGCGTAATGGTCAGAATCCAGGCCATGGGTTTTCCTCTGGATGCATACCCGGAAGCAGCGTGGTATATGGATAAATAGGTATCCTGCATTGCATCCTCAGCGTCCTGCGGATGCTTTAAAATGGACATGGCGAACCCGTACACGGCACTGCGGGTTTCTTCATAGAGCGCATGAAATGCGGATTCGTCATTTCGCGCAGTTCGTTCAATCAAATCTTCTAATTCCGACACCATTTCTCCCTGTCTTTCTGTATGTACCGGTTTTCTTTGCTGGTTTCATTCGCACAAGCTCCCTTTTTTATATAATCGACAAGATAGGTGGCTTTCTATTATAATAATGTATGAAAAGCTGATTTTATTGCACAGGAAACGTATGTTTTCTGAAAAATCGATGCCCTGGATCTGCGCGAATGCTGATCATTGATTATTATAAAGCAGAAATGAAAATAGGGCTATCTTTTTTATGTCTAAAATCGATTCCCGAAAATTTTTTTAAAAAAGTATGACGGGCATTGACATTCAGTTTCATAATTAGTAATATTTAGGCAACAGTTTCAGGCCGCGCGTCTGTCGGCCTGCTGTATACCGGAGCATGTAAATAATTCGGACGGCACCAGTAGTTCGTATCGTAGTTCCATTGCATTCTGCACAAGTACATACGATGCGGTCTGCCTGGATATGGTTCGAATGAATAAGACAGGAGAGACAAGAACAGTATGGCTAAAGTGGGTATTGTGATGGGCAGCGATTCCGATATGCCGGTGATGAGCAAGGCGGCGGATATGCTGGAAAGGTTTGGAATTGACTATGAAATGACGATTATTTCGGCGCACAGGGAGCCGGATGTGTTTTTTGAATATGCAAAGAGCGCGGAGGCGAAGGGATTTCAGGTGATCATCGCGGGAGCTGGTATGGCCGCTCATCTGCCGGGCATGTGCGCGGCGATTTTTCCGATGCCGGTGATCGGCATTCCGATGCACACGACTTCGCTCGGAGGCAGGGATTCCCTGTACTCGATCGTGCAGATGCCTACGGGGATTCCGGTGGCGACGGTTGCGATCAACGGCGGCGCGAACGCGGCCATTCTGGCGGCGAAGATGCTGGCGATCTCGGATCCGGTGCTGCTGCAGAAGGTGAAGGATTACGCGAATGAGCTGGGCGATCAGGTCAAAGCAAAGGACGCGAGACTGCAGGAGGTCGGCTACAAGGCATATTAAGATTAAGGAAAGCTCTGCATGAGTGAGGAAAAATGATCGGACAGGGAGGACATTATGGATTATAAGAGTGCTGGTGTGGATATCGAAGCGGGCTATCGTTCTGTGGACTTAATGAAGGAGCATATCAAAAAGACGATGCGGCCGGAGGTGCTGACCAATATCGGAGGTTTTTCCGGCGCGTTTTCGATGGAAGCTGTGAAAAAGATGGAGAAGCCGACGCTTGTGTCCGGCACCGACGGGGTGGGGACGAAGCTGAAGCTGGCATTTCTTCTGGATAAGCATGACACGATCGGGATTGACTGCGTGGCGATGTGTGTGAACGATATTGCCTGCGCAGGCGGGGAGCCGTTGTTTTTCCTGGATTATATTGCGTGCGGGAAGAATATTCCGGAGAAGATTGCCGAGATCGTGGGCGGTGTCGCGGAGGGCTGCGCCCAGGCCGGGGCGGCTCTGATCGGCGGCGAGACGGCGGAGCATCCGGGACTGATGCCCGAGGAGGAATACGACCTGGCGGGATTTGCAGTCGGACTGGTCGATGAGAAGGACCTGATCACAGGCGCGGATCTGAAGGCGGGGGATGTGGTTCTCGGTATCGCTTCTTCCGGTGTTCACAGCAATGGCTTTTCTCTGGTGCGCAAGGTGTTCCCGATGGAAAAAGCGGCGCTGGAGACGTACTATGAGGAGCTGGGAGGAACGCTTGGAGAGACGCTGCTTACTCCGACCAGGATTTATGTGAAGGCTCTGCGCAGCGTGAAGGAGGCGGGAGTCCGCGTGAAGGCCTGCAGCCATATCACCGGCGGCGGATTTTATGAAAATATTCCGCGGATGCTTCCGGAGGGAATGCGCGCGGTGATCCGAAAAGACAGCTATCCGGTTCCGGCAATTTTTGACCTGCTTGCGAAAAAGGGTGAAATTGACGAGCGGATGATGTATAATACCTATAACATGGGCATTGGTATGGCCGTGGCTGTCGATGCAGCGGATGTCGAAACGGCAAAGGCGGCGATTGCGTCGTCAGGTGAGACGGTGTACGAGATCGGTGTGATTGAAGCCGGAGAAAAAGGAGTTACATTATGCTGAAGGTAACAGTGATGGTTTCCGGCGGCGGTACGAATCTGCAGGCGATTCTGGACGCGATTGCGGATGGAACAGTTACGAATGCAGAGGTCGTGCGCGTCATCAGCAACAGCACGAAGGCGTATGCGCTGGAGCGCGCGAAAAAGGCAGGGATTCCGACGGCCTGTATTACGAGAAAGCAATACCCGGATCCGGAGCAGTTTGACGAGGCGCTGCTTGCGCTGCTTGAGGAGTCCGGGGCAAATCTGATCGTCCTTGCGGGCTGTCTGGTCGTGATTCCTCAGTGTGTCGTTGACGCGTTTCCAAACCGCATCATCAACATCCATCCGGCGCTGATCCCATCCTTTTGCGGGACGGGATATTATGGTCTGAAGGTGCACGAACAGGCGCTTGCGCGCGGAGTTAAGGTGACGGGGGCGACCGTGCATTTTGTGGATGGAGGCACGGATACGGGGCCGATTCTTCTGCAGAAGGCAGTCGAAGTGAAGCAGGGCGATACGCCCCAGATTCTGCAGCGCCGGGTGATGGAGCAGGCAGAATGGGTGATTTTGCCGAAAGCAATCGATCTGATTGCAAATGACAAAGTACGCGTGACGGATGGAACCGTGAGCATTCTGGATTGATTTTCGGGGAGTCGGCCGTGCTGCTTTCGGTCATTACGATACGGACTACTAGGAAGGTACTGGACAGTTGCGTTGCAAGGTATTGGTATTACCAGGAGGAAAAATAAAATGAAGGTTTTAATTATCGGCAGCGGCGGAAGAGAGCATGCCATCGCATGGAAGGTGGCGCAGAGCCCGAAGGCAGACAAGATTTACTGTGCGCCGGGGAATGCCGGGATAGAGGAATATGCCGAGTGTGTGCCTATCGGCGCGATGGAATTTGACCGGCTTGCCGCTTTTGCGAAGGAGAAGGAGATTGACCTGACGGTCGTCGGCATGGACGACCCGCTGGTCGGCGGCATTGTGGATGTGTTTGAGGCGCAGGGTCTGCGCGTGTTCGGGCCGAGGAAGAATGCGGCAATTCTGGAGGGCTCCAAGGCGTTTTCCAAGGAGCTGATGAAAAAATACGGGATTCCGACCGCTGCGTATGAGAATTTTACAGACGCGGATGCGGCGCTTGCTTATCTGGAGACGGCGAAGCTGCCGATTGTGCTGAAAGCGGATGGTCTGGCGCTTGGCAAGGGTGTGCTGATCTGCAATACGCTCGAAGAGGCAAAAGACGGCGTGAAGGAAATCATGCTGGATAAAAAGTTTGGTGATGCGGGAAACTGTATGGTGATTGAAGAATTTATGACCGGACGTGAGGTATCGGTGCTGTCCTATGTGGACGGGAAGACGATCAAGACTATGACGTCTGCGCAGGACCATAAGCGTGCCGGAGACGGAGATACCGGACTGAATACCGGCGGCATGGGCACATTTTCTCCGAGCCCGTTTTACACAAAGGAGATCGACGATTTCTGCCAGAAACATATTTATCAGCCGACGGTCGACGCGATGGCAGCGGAGGGACGGCCGTTTCAGGGAATTATTTTCTTTGGACTGATGCTGACGGCGGATGGACCGAAGGTGCTGGAGTACAATGCCAGATTTGGGGATCCGGAGGCACAGGTGGTGCTGCCGCGCATGAAGACGGATATCATCGACGTATTCGAGGCGTGCATTGATGGGACACTGGATACGATTGATCTGGAATTCGAGGACAACGCGGCAGTCTGCGTGGTGCTCGCTTCTGACGGTTACCCGGTTCATTATGAGAAAGGACTGAAAATCGAGGGTCTGGATGCCTTTGCCGGAAAGGATGGGTATTATGTTTTCCATGCGGGCACTGCGAAGAAGAATGGGGAGATCGTGACCAATGGCGGGCGCGTGCTTGGGGTGACCGCGACCGGGTCGGATTTAAAGGCAGCCCGCGCCAACGCGTATCAGGCAGTGGACTGGATTTCCTTTGCAAACAAATATTATCGCCATGATATTGGCAAGGCAATTGATGAGGCTTAGCAGCCTAGCAGCTGATATCGCATTTGCACATTTTGGATGAGCCTTGATTAGGGTTTTCCAAATCAGAAAAGAGGAGTATGGATAAATGATAAAACCAATCAGGAATAAAAAGCCGGGCAGCCGCTTTTTTCAGATACGGACCGGAAGGAATACATGTGCAGTGCTGCTTCTTGCGATGCTGCTGCTTATCTGCGGCGTATTTGCGTCCGCGGACAGTCTTTCGGCGGATAACTCGCTCGCTTCGCTTGGGATTACGACCGAGGGAGCGGTCGTTTCACCGGATTTTGAATATGGCACGACCGAATACAATGTCACCGTCCCAGCTGGCACGACGTATCTCTCACTGGATCCGACGCCGTCGAATGAAGCGGCCTACATTGACAGCATCAGCGGGCAGGAGCTTTCCGGGGACGGCGGTACGGTTTCCATCGTTGTTGTAGCGGAGAACGGGGACGCTTATACGTATTATCTTTATGTGACTGTGGAAGCGGCGGCGGAGACCGAAGCGGAAACGGAAGTGCAGACGGAGGCACCGCAGACCGAGACAGAGGCAGAGACGGAGGATTCCCGTTATGTCAGCGTAGCGAAGGAGACACTCGAAGAGGCTGATAATACGATCACAGCACTGAAATCCGAGGTAACCAGCTATCGCGACCGGGTGAATCTTCTGACCAGAATTTTGTATGGAATGATCGGGCTTTGCGTGGTGCTGCTTTTTGTCGTGATCAATCTGCTCCTGAAACGGAGGGATCTGCGAAAGGATCTGGATACCTACCAGGGACTGAGCGGCTCAAGCGGAGCGGACAGCCGGGAATTCCAGGAGGAAGAGAAGCTTTCCAGAAAAGAAAAAAAGAAAAATAAAAAGGCGCAGAAGGCGGTTGTAGTGGAAGAGACTGCCAAAGAAGAGATGTCGCAGCCCAGGCAGGAAACATTGGAGCAGGAGACATTCCGCGACACGTTCTATGAGGAAGAAAAGCCGGTCAAACAGACGATGACGGATGATCCGGCGACCGTTCCGAAGCCGTCGAAGGCGAAAAAACAGCCGAAGCAGATGCCGCAATACGAGCAGACGGCTACAAAGGTCCGGTATGAGAAATCCAAAGCGGCGGAGACTATACAGCAGTCGGCGGATGGGAAGCAGGAAAGCGGCGACATCGATATTGATTTCATTGACCTGTAAAACCAGTTCCGATCGATACCGAAAAGAAAGACAGGCGCAGAACTTATGACCTGGGCCTGCTGTCAGGAACAGTAAAATAAATGAAAAGATACAAAGGAGAAGGAGATTATGCTCTTCGAGATAGACTTTCAGAGCGAGGAAGCGCTTTATATGCAGCTTCGGAATCAGATTGTGCTGGGGATTGCCAGATCTCTGATTCAGGAAGGGGATCCGCTTCCATCGGTGCGTCAGCTTGCCGGGGATATTGGCATTAATATGCATACCGTGAACAAAGCGTACGCAGTATTGAGGGATGAAGGCTTTGTAACGATTGACCGGAGACGCGGGGCAGTGATTGCGCTGAATGGCGACCGGCAGAGAGCAGAGGAAGAGCTCCGCGCACGTCTGCGCGTTCTGCTGGCGAAAAGCATCTGCAAAAACATTCCGGCAGCGGACGTGCACGGGATGGTGGATGAGATTTACGCGGAAATGCAGATGGAAAAGGCTACTTCATAAAAGCTTGCTGCCTGGAGTATTTCATGATCCGGCACAAGAAAAAACAACTGTTTTGTGACAAATCTGAAACTATAAGATTCTTTGTAACCGTGAAAGGATAGAACAGTTACAAAGGTTTCATGGAGGATCGTTCATGCAGATTGAATTTACCCAGAGCGCTCTGCGCGCACAGAGGCTGGCGGAGCGCGCGGCGAAACGCTGCGGTCACAGTTATATCGGATCGGAGCATTTGCTGATTGGGCTGATACAGGAAACCGATGGTCTGGCGGGAGCAATTCTGCGGGAGAATCATGTAGAAGAGCAGAAGCTGCGGGAGCTGATTGACCGTTTGATCGCACCTGAGGGAGGAACGCTGACAGAGGAGCCGGAGGGAATGACGCCGCGGGCGAGATCCATTCTGGAGGACAGCGAGGAGCTGGCGCGGTTCTTTGAGAACGATGAGATTGGCACGGAGCATATACTCATGGCCATGCTCAAGGACGTGGATTGTGTGGCGACACGCCTGCTGCACACGATGAAAATTAACCTTCAGAAGCTGTTTTCGGATCTGGTGGAGGCGACCGGGCTTCCGGAGGAGAAATACCGTGAGCTTGTCCGGCAGATTCGTTCGGACGGAGGCGGTGCGGCGCAGACGGCAATGCTGGATCAGTACAGCCGGGATCTGACAGAGCTGGCGGCAGCGCATAAGCTGGATGTCACAGTCGGCCGCGGGCAGGAGACCGAGCGGATCATACAGATCCTGAGCAGAAGAACGAAGAACAATCCCTGCCTGATCGGCGAGCCGGGCGTAGGAAAGACCGCGATCGTGGAAGGACTTGCGCAGAAAATCGTGGACGGGCAGGTTCCCGAACCGATGCAGCACAAGCGGGTGGTGACACTTGATATGGCGGGGATGGTCGCTGGCAGCAAATACCGCGGGGAGTTTGAGGAGCGTATTAAGCGTATCATCAGCGAGGTAATCGAGAGCGGGGATGTGCTGCTGTTTGTCGATGAGCTGCACACGATTATCGGTGCGGGCGGCGCGGAGGGCGCTCTTGATGCATCCAACATTTTAAAGCCGGCCCTGTCACGCGGAGAGCTGCAGCTGATCGGCGCGACGACCATCGATGAATACCGCAAATACATTGAAAAGGATCCTGCTCTGGAGCGGCGTTTCCAGCCTGTAATGGTAGAAGAGCCGACCCAGGAGGAGACAGTAGAGATCCTGCGCGGGCTGCGGAATCAGTATGAGTCTTACCATAAGGTCCGCATTTCGGATGGGGCTTTGACGGCCGCAGTGAAGCTTTCCAAACGCTACATCAATGACCGCTATCTGCCGGATAAGGCGATCGATCTGGTCGATGAAGCCTGTGCACGCGCGCAGCTGGGCTATTATCAGAAGTCCGGGACAAAAAAAGAACTGATGCAGCACCTGGAAGTGCTTTCCGAACAGCGCGAGAAGGCATTGAAAAGCGGGGACCTTGCCGCGGCCAAACGTGCGAATGAGGAGCTTGAGCTTCTGAATAAAAAGCTGGAGCGCCAGAAAAAAGCACAGCAATCCCGACAGAACGGTAAGATACGCGAGGTGACGGAGGATGATATTGCCGAGATTGTCTCCGTCTGGACAAAGATACCGGTGCAGAAGCTGGCAGATCAGGAGGGGAAAAAGCTTTTGAAGCTGGATACTCTTCTGCAATCCCGTGTCATCGGCCAGGAAGAGGCGGTGCAGGCGGTCGCAAAGGCCGTGCGGCGCAGCCGTTCCGGCCTGAAGAGCCCGAACCGTCCGATTGGCTCCTTCCTGTTTCTGGGACCAACCGGCGTGGGCAAGACCGAGTTGTCCAAGGTGCTTGCGGATCTGGTATTCGGCTCACAGAAATCGCTGATCCGGATTGACATGTCGGAATATATGGAAAAGCACAGTGTTTCCAGACTGGTCGGTTCGCCGCCTGGCTATGTCGGCTATGACGAGGGCGGGCAGCTCAGTGAGAAGGTGCGCCGCAACCCTTATTCGGTGGTGCTCTTTGATGAGATTGAAAAGGCACATCCGGATGTCTTTAATATCCTGCTTCAGGTGCTGGATGAAGGACATATCACGGATGCGCAGGGAAGGAAAATTGATTTTAAAAATACGATTCTGATCATGACCTCCAATGCCGGAGCACAGTCCATCATCGCACCGAAGCGCCTTGGTTTCGGCGCGGGGGAGGATGCAAAGCAGAATTATGAGGCGATGAAGAGCAATGTCATGGAAGAGGTCCGGAGAATTTTCAAGCCGGAATTCCTGAACCGGATTGACGAGACGATCGTTTTTCATTCTCTGAGTGAGGAGAATGTCCGGGACATTACGGGGCTCCTTTTGGATGAACTGAGGGTGCGCTGTGAGGAGCAGCTGGAGCTGAAGCTGCAGTTCAGTGCGGCTCTGAAGCAGCTGATCGCAAAAGAGGGCTATGATCCGAAATATGGAGCGAGACCGCTGCGCCGCGCCGTACAGAACAAGGTGGAGGATCCGCTCGCAGAGGAGCTGCTCTCCGGCCGCGCAAAGCGCGGCGACACCGTGGCAGTCGGTGTGGAAAAAGGGACGGTTGTGTTTCGGGTGAAATCGTAATCCATTAATTTTAGAAATAGAATATGGTTTTTATGGCGGATTTATGGTATGATGAAGCGACTTAATGAAAGCCTCATTATGGAAGCTTCATCATGAGAAGTGCTTTGTGACAGGCTGGTCTGTATCCTGCATCGGTGAGAACCAGGATTGTGAACGCAGCTGGCAGCAGGAGTCTTGCCCGGGTCGGAATGTGGCGGGGCTGGACAGCCTGTTTGTCGTAACATATTATATCGGGAGGGCATAGGAAAATGTCAGGTATTCTTGAACTTATTTGCACGGAAGAGGATGGGACTCTGAGCTTTGGAAACTATGAGCTGGCCGAGAAGGCTAAGAAGTCGGATTTTGAACATGACGGCGATCTGTATAAGGTGAAGACATTTGCAGATATTACAAAGCTGGAGCGTAATGGGATGCTGGTGTACGAGTCGGTTCCGGGCACGGCAGTACATAAGTTTCACGCGACCGGGAACGGTGTTTCCTTTGATGTAGAAGCGAAGGGTACCGTGCAGATTATTCTGGGCATGGAAGAGGATGCGGAGTACAAGGTCTACATTCAGGATGTGAACGTTGGCACAGTGAAGACCAGTATGGGCGGCAAGCTTGTGCTGAGTGTGGATACCGGAGCGGAGGGCGCTGCTGCCGTGAAGGTAGTGAAGCTGTAATGTTTTTAATGCCGTATCATGCATGACCAGTGCCGACCATCGTTGCCTTGTGGCATAGTAGGGAGCGGCATTAGCTTCTTTTTACATGGGGGAAGAGGCTGGCAGCTGTATGGTTGTATGATGTTTTGTGGGGAGGGCAGTATTCATGGCGAAGACAAAAACAGTATTTTTCTGTCAGAGCTGCGGTTATGAATCGTCCAAGTGGATGGGACAGTGTCCGGCCTGCCGGGAATGGAATACCTTTGCGGAAGAGCCGAAGATTGTAAATAAGAAAACAACGACCGGGGTGGTGCGGCGGGAGACTGCCGCGTCGCCCCGGTCTCTTTCTGAAATTGAATTCAGTGAGGACGCGCGCATCACGACTGGCATGGGTGAGTTTGACCGCGTCCTGGGAGGCGGGATCGTACAGGGTTCCCTGGTGCTGGTCGGCGGCGACCCGGGCATCGGAAAGTCTACACTGCTTCTGCAGATGTGCCGGAACCTGGCATCGGACGGGCATTCCGTTTTGTATGTTTCCGGGGAGGAATCCCCGCAGCAGATCCGCATGCGGGCACAGCGCATGGGGGATTTTTCGGGGAATCTGAAAATCCTCTGTGAGACGAATCTGGCGGATATCCGCGAGACGATCTCCGCGCACAGACCGGAAATTGTGATTATTGACTCGATTCAGACGATGTATCATGAGGAGGTGTCCTCCGCGCCGGGCAGTGTTTCGCAGGTGCGGGAGAGCACCGGGATTCTGATGCAGATTGCGAAGGGGATGAATATTACCATCTTCGTCGTCGGTCATGTGACCAAAGAGGGCGTGGTCGCCGGTCCGCGCGTGCTTGAGCATATGGTGGATACGGTCCTTTACTGCGAGGGCGACCGATACGCCGCGTATCGGGTTTTGCGAAGCGCAAAGAACCGTTTTGGCTCCACGAATGAGATTGGTGTGTTTGAGATGCGTTCGGAGGGACTGGTAGAAGTGCCGAATCCTTCGGAATATATGCTGGAGGGGAAGCCGGAGGGCGCGTCCGGCTCGATCGTGGCCTGCACGATGGAGGGGACCCGTCCGGTGCTCCTGGAGGTACAGGCGCTGGTCTGCAAGACCAATCTGGCGTTTCCGCGCCGGACAGCGGCCGGTACGGATCTGAACCGTGTCAATCTTCTGATGGCAGTGCTGGAAAAACGGGCCGGTCTCCGCCTTTCCTCCTGCGACGCCTATATCAATATCGCGGGCGGCATCCGCATGAGCGAGCCGGCTCTTGACCTGGGCATCGTGCTTGCGGTTGCGTCCAGCCTGAAGGACCAGCCCATTGATGAAAAGACGATTGCGTTTGGCGAAGTGGGATTAAGCGGCGAGGTCCGCTCTGTATCCATGGCAGAACAGCGCGTCCGCGAGGCAAAACGGCTTGGCTTCACTTCCGTGATCCTGCCGGAGGTCTGCAAAAAACAGGTCAGAGGGGTCGAGGGGATTGAACTGAAAGGGGTCCGAAGCGTGCGCGACGCGATAGAGAGGATACTGTAGATAAGCGGCTTTGCCGCCTCGGCTTCAGCTGGAAATTCCCTTGCCGGGTGGCATCCCACGCTTCGCATGGGATATGCCGAGCTTCGTTGAAGATTTTTGCGTTGTGCTATCGGCGAAACAGGCAAGCAGAATGCACATGGAATTACGATACGGGCTACTAGCTCAGTTTTGCGCATGAAAAAACCGGGGAATTCTGCAATCTGGAATTTCCCGGTTTTTAAAGCAGGGGTTGAGAGAATCGAACTCCCACTAAGAGTTTTGGAGACTCCTGTCATACCACTTGACCAAACCCCTATCTATTCGTGACTCACCAGTTATTTATAGCATAGAATTGGCACCGTGTCAACAAAATTTTCACAAAAATTCATACAATTCATGCGGTGCGCTGGTTATGTGCGGCGGCTTTCCCTGCAGGTTACGATACTGTCCGGGGCTGAACCTGAGCCGCTTCGCTAAGCAACGTAATAATTTCCTCCTCGGTCTCCTGCGGAAAGCCGTCCACGCTCGGCACCGGCTTTTTTGTGACACCGTCCACGCAGCCGAGAGAGACAATGTGTCGGATATAGGCAGCGATTTTTTCGCTGGAGGGCAGGATGTTCTGCTCCTGCAGCAGACTCAGACCAGCGACAAGCGCATAAGCGCCCCAGTTCGAGGTCGTGGCAATGATCAGCTCGTCAACCGTGACGGTGCAGGGGCTGATGGAGAGCTTTTTTGCAATTGCGTCTTTTAAATTTCCCATCCCGATTTCATTTCCGCCGTCTCCAATGCCGATGGTCAGAATGTGTTCCTGTGCGGCAAACTCAAACAGGGTATCGATGTGCGCGGTCTGGGCGGAGATGCTGACTCCTTTCATGTTCGCATAGTCGTTATTGCTGTTTTTGCCGCAGCGTTCGATGGAAATCAGACAAACGGGATGCAGCTGCTCCAGAAGCTGCCGGTACCATGCCAAGTCCGCATTGACTTCTGCGTAAAGGACGCGGATTCCTTCCGGTTCAAAAAGTCCCTCACAGATGCGGTCTGTGATGATAACCGGCTGAAATCCAAGCTGTATAAGGGCAAGCGCTACACTCAGGGTACCGGGAGGTCCGTCTGTTTCCGCGTGCCCGGCCACGAAAAAGCCGGTGGTAAGAAGAACGGTTCCGCGCTTCTGTGTAAGCAGCCGTTCGGCGGCCCGCAGACAGTAATCGGGATCCAGGTTTTCTTTTAGCTCGGCCATGCCCCTGCAGGAGTGGAGCAGTGCGATATCCTCAATGGAATGAATGGAAGAATCCGGATATCCGGAGGCAATTTGCGATGAATGACTCATGATCGTAGCTCCTGTTCGTGTAAATAGTGAATGGAGTATCCGTTAACAATTACCGGACAATTACCCTGGACGTGTCAGCAGCCGCCCGCTGAGCGGACGATATCATCCATCGGCGCGATCCGGATCCCTTCCGTCTGCAGAGCATCATGAATGCTTCTGGCGAATGCGACTGCGGCGGGGTTGTCGCCGTGAATACAGATGGAATCTGCTTCGGCTGGGATTTCTTTTCCGGTGATGGCGGTTACTGTGCCTTCTTTTATCATTTTTATGACCCGCCCGATCGCCTCGGCCTGATTTCCAATGACCGCACCTGGTTTGCTGCGGGGTACCAGAGTTCCATCCTCCTCATAGGCACGGTCTGCAAAAAATTCCTTTGCGGTGGGCAGTCCGTATTTTTCAGCTGCCAAAAGGAGCTGACTGTGCGCGGGTCCCAGCAGGATCAGATGTTTGTCAATGGCGGCAATTCCCTCGCAGATAGCCTCCGCGATGACGGAATCCTTTACCGCCATATTGTAGAGAGCCCCGTGCGGCTTGACATGCTGCAGCCTCACGCCGTTGGCGGTGCAGAAGGCGCTTAATGCGCCAATCTGGTATTCGACGATAGCCGTGATTTCCTCCGCCGGCAAGCTCATGCTGCGCCGACCGAAGCCGACCAGGTCCTGAAATCCCGGGTGCGCGCCGATATGTACATGGTTTTCGCCGGCGATGCGCACCGTTTTCTGCATGACCAGAGGATCGGAGGCGTGGAACCCGCACGCAACATTTGCGGAAGTAATACAGGGCAGGATCTCTTCGTCCATGCCGCATTTATAATTGCCGAAGCTCTCTCCAAGGTCACAGTTCAAATCGATGGAAGGCGTTTTTGGGGCTGTCATAGGATGATCCCTTCTTTCTAAACGTTCAGAGGCCCGCTTTGCGGGCACCTCCAGATATAAAAGCCGATTGCTCTGTGCTTCGCGCTTTTTACAGGCGATTGATCTGCCGGAAAAGATAAAAACTGAGATCAACCGATCAATATTTCAGCTCGGTATTCCGGATATCGGTGATAAACATGTGTCCGGGAGCGTGCGTGATTGCGAGCGATGGTTTTGATTCCATCACAACGTTCTGCGGTGTTACGCCGCAGGGCCAGAAGACAGGTACCTCGCCCTCGCGGATGGTGACCATCTCGCCGAAATCCGGCTGCTCCAGATGAGTGATACCGATGGTCTCCGGGCTGCCGATGTGGATGGGCGCGCCGTGTACGCGCGGCAGTGCGCCGGTCACCTGGACGGCACGCGGCACCAGCTCATAGGGAATCGGGCGCATACTGACGACCATGTTTCCGTGAAAGACACCGGCCGGTGTGCAGGGGATGCTGGTGCGGTACATGGGGACGTTGCGGTTTTCCTCGATATGGCGAACCGGCACGTTCGTGTCGAGAAGCTCCGCCTCAAATGAGAAGCTGCACCCAATCAGAAAGCTGACGAAATCATCCTGCCAGAGATCGGATACGTCCGTGCGCTCTTCCGTCAGTACTCCGTTTCGATAGATCCGGTAGCGGGGAATCTCACGCGCTAGGTCTGCGCCATCGGCAATCTCATGCAGATGGCGGCTTCCGGTATCGGTGACTTCAAGAAGCGGACAGGAACGCGGATTTCGCTGCGCAAAGAGCAAAAAATCGTAGGCCAGATTCCCTGGCAGCACGACAAGGTTCGCCTGTGCGTAGCCCGCGCACATGCCGGAGGTCTGCCCGGTGATGAAGCCGTCCCGAATGCGCGCGCGGACTTCGCCGGGAGCCATGTTCGTATAATCTTCGTGTTTCATAGGAAGCCTTCTTTCTTACTTTATAAAAGCTATTTATAATAACTGCTGCGCTTCGGCCACGGTAATTTTCTGGAAATGAACCGTATTGCCGGGCCGCGCCTGTGCCAGCTTCCAGAGGTCAGCGGTACATACAGTTGCAATTTTGGCGTAGCCGCCGGTGGTCTGCCGGTCGGCGAGAAGGACGATCGGATTTCCGGCCGGTGTAACCTGTATGGAGCCGAAGACGACCGCATCTGAAATGATATCGGTACCGTTTTTGCTCTCAACCGGGGGTCCAGTCAGGCGGCAGCCCATGCGGTCGCTTTCCTGTGATACGGTAAAACGGTCAGAATAAAAGGTATGCAGTCCCTCTGCGGTGAACGCATCCTCCTGCGGACCGCCGATGACACGCACCGAGATGTCATCCGGATAGAGCGCGGCCGCGGCCGCATGATCGGAAATATCTGCGAGACGGACCGCTGAACTGCCAATCGGGAGCAGATCGCCGGATAAAAGGGCGCGTCCCCTGTAGCCGCCAAGCGCGCATTTGAGGTTCGTCGAGCGGCTGCCGAGGACCTCCGGCACGTCGATTCCGCCCGCGGCTGCCAGGTATGCTCTGCATCCGGAGACGGCACACCCGAGCATCAGCGTCTGTCCTTTTTTTGCGGAAAAGGGACGGTTCATCGGGCAGGGAGCCCCATCCAGCGTGGGTGCCATATCCGCTCCGGTAATGGCGAGAATGGCCTCCTCTTTCATCTCATAGATGCCGCCGAACAGCGTGAGTTCGAGAGCGGCCTCGCCATTTTTATTTCCGACCAGTTCATTGGCGGCGCTCCAGGCATTCGGGTCCATAACGCCGGAACAGGGCATCCCGAGGGCCTGGTATCCGGTGCGCCCGAGATCCTGCACGGTGGTCAGCGCACCAGGGTTTACTACATAAATTGCCATAACATTTACGCCTTTCTATCAATGCTTTCGCGAATGGTTCCATTTATATCTCCATCTCCGGATGGTAGCTGCCCTGCGTGACCATTCTTTTGATATCGTAGTAATCTGCGGATGTAATCGGGATAAACCGGATCCGATCCCCCGCACGACATAAAACGGGCTCCTTCCGGTCCGGATTGTAAAAATCCAGCGGAGTGCTTCCGATCAGCCGCCAGCCGCCGGGCGATTCAAGCGGATAGACGCCGGTCTGATTCCCGCCGATTCCGACGGCTCCCTTTGGAATTTTAAGGCGGGGAGTGGAAAGACGAGGCATGGCGATCCGCTCATCCAGTCCGCCCAGATAAGCAAAGCCGGGCAGAAATCCCAGCATATAGACCCGGTAGTCCGTGCCGCTGTGGATACGGATGATTTCATCCCGGTCGATTCCTGTATACCGTTCCAGGTCTGCCAGATCCGGGCCGAAATGGGAGCCATAGCAGCATGGGATTTTCAGTATGCGCCTTTGCGCAGAAATGGCAGTGTCCGGGCATTCCGCCAGCAGCTGAATTTTTTCTTTCAGAGCATCATACCCGATGACGGAGGGCTGATAATAGATCAGCAGAGACCGAAAGGTCGGAACCAGTTCAGTGATTCCGGCCAGGCCGGATTCCCGCACACGCTCTGTCAGTGCCTGAACGCTGTCATTCATTGCCAGATCAATTTGATCTCCAAATTCTGCGACCAGAGCCTGATCGCCGGCCGGGAGAATGCGGACCTTGCCTGAATTTTGCTCCATATGAACTCCTTTTTCTGAATCCTTACGTTTATGTTCCTTGCTTTTTTCAGATGCTTTGATTTTCAGAACATTGTTTTTCGTCACCGTTCCAGTTGCCGCCTGGTTCTTGATTTTCAGCGAAAACCGGGGAAAATTCTGTCGCTGGCATACAGTGCTCTGGTTTTCATTTATTCTTGCGTCGCTTCCTCGAATTCCTGCATCAATGCGGCGCGGATCGTCTCGAGCATTTCCGGCTGTCGTCCGCCGACCGGTTTTCCGTCGATTTCATTCGCGTACAGACAGAGATTGCTTGAGCTGGTCACGATGACCTCCTCCGCCTGATACAGATCGTCGAGTGTGAACGCAGTCTCATTGACCGGGATGCCGAGCTTTTTGCACATGCGGATCAGATGCGCACGGGCAATGCCGGGCAGGATCAGGTTGTCCGTCGGAGCGGTGCGGAGCATGCCGTCCTGAATAATATGGACGTTGCTGTGTGCGCATTCGGTCACGCGTCCGCCCGGGCGGTAGAAGACGGATTCCTGGCATCCGGCTTCCTTTGCCCGCTCGGCGGCCATGACAGACGGAATCAGATTCAATGTTTTGATATTACAATGGTAGAAACGGGTATCCTCTGTCGTGATCAGTTTGATCGGCGTTTTCCCGTCCGGGATGTCGGCGTGTGTGAGAGAAACCCACAGATTTCCCGGCCCATCGGTAAAGACATGATTGCGCAGTCCGGTTCCGCGCGTCACCTGAAAATAGACAAAAAGGTTTCCACTGTCCATTTTCAGCACCAGATCCTCAAGAAGAGCTTTGAGCTCTGCTTTTGTGACCGGCATCTGTATTTTCAAAAGTCCCGCGCTGTTGAAAAACCGGTCGATGTGTTCGTCCAGCGCAAAAATGTGGTAATTCCGGCATGGCCCCGCGTCATAGACTCCATCGCCAAACCAGCAGACCCGGTCATTCATCGGGATCGACATTTCGTCCAGTTCGCCGTATTTGCCATTGTAGTATCCAAGTGTTTTCATAAAAGGAAGCCTCCTCCCTCCGGCAGGCAGAGCCTTGCTTTTGCCTGCGCGGTGATCGATAGTATGTCTGTACCCGTCTCTGTGCACAAAAAAACAGCGCCAGAGTGTCGTTCGACGTCCTTGTCGCTGTTCTTACCCCCGATTTTAGGCAGGGACACGAAAAAAGTCAATTACCTTTTAAAATTGAGAAAAAATTTTGAAAAATGACAAATGAGCAAAAAATAATAATGTAGAACTCAGTTTCTGCCGAAATAAATTTTGCAGAATGGGATTTCAGGGTATTTCTTTTTGACGCCTCTGCAAAGCGGTGCAGTTGACAGATAAAAAAGTTTGGCGTATAGTCAGCCACGTAGTCGAGCGAACGAAGGCGTTTGGTGATGAAGATCATCAGACGCCTTTTTGTTTTTATTCTTGCTTCATTTAGAGGTCATGCTTCTGGAAAGCAAGAGCGCTCCGGGCAGAATGCGCCAATGTGCATTCGATACCATTTCCCTGTATGAAAAGCAGGAAGCAGAGGAGGATTTATTATGAAAACGAAGAAACTGGTCAGCGCAGCGCTGACACTTTCGATGGCGGCGTCTCTGGTGATGAGTGTGCCGGCAGCTGCGGAGGAAGAGGATTATGTGATTAAGGTAGGTGTCATCTGCGCGATGACCGGCGGCTCAGCAGTCTATGGCGAGGGTGCGCAGAACGCGATTGACATGGCAGTGGAAGAAATCAATGCTTCCGGTTCAGAGTATACGATTGAAATCCTGAACAATGGAAATGTAGCGGATGACGCGAAGGATGCGACCGAGGCGGTCAACGCGTACAATTCTCTGATGGCGGAGGCGCCGGAGGCGATTGTCGGTTCCTTCTTCTCGACGCCGACCCTGGCGATGGCGGAGCTGGCGGCGGATGACGGCATGCTGCTGCTGGCGACCGGCGCTACGAACGTAAATGTCACGCTGACCGGAGACACGATTTTCCGTAACTGCTTCATCGACCCGTTCCAGGGCGAGATGGCGGCGCAGTTCGCTTCGGAGCAGGGCTATACGTCCGCGTATGTGATTTACGCGAAGGATGATGATTATTCCAACGGCCTGAAGGATGCGTTTGTGGAAAGCGCGGAGGCGCTTGGCATTGAGATCGCGGGCGTTGCGGAGTGCACGACGACCGATACAGACTTCACGGCTCAGGCGACCAACGCGGTGGCATCCGGCGCAGATTTTGTCTTCTATCCATGCTTCCTTGATACCGTGCCGC
Source organism: Lachnospiraceae bacterium (assembly GCA_021199475.1). Classification (GTDB taxonomy): domain Bacteria; phylum Bacillota; class Clostridia; order Lachnospirales; family Lachnospiraceae; genus Choladousia. Next base: position 6,170 of record JAJQHZ010000014.1, on the reverse strand, counting down.
TTCTGGTACAGCAGGTAAAGGATGCCGGATTTGAGGGCGCGATCATGGGCGGCGACGGCTGGGACGGCGCGGACACGACCGGATATGAGGACTATTTCGATAACTGCTATTTCACAAACCACTATTCTTCTGAGGATACGTCGGAAGCAGTTCAGAATTTCGTCAGCAAGTATACGGAAGCGTATGGCACGGACAGCCTGAACGCGTGCGCGGCTCTGTACTATGACGCAATGTACATGCTTCTGCAGGCGGCGGAAGACGGCGGCGGTTCCGATACGGAATCCCTCGTAGCAGGCATGACAGAGATGGAATTCAGCGGCGTAGCGGGTGACATTTATCTGGATGAGAATGGCGACGCGATCAAGCCGGTGGTTGTAAATACCTATGAAAACGGTGAAATCAAGTGGCTTGAAACCATTCAGCCGGCCGAGTAATGAGAGTAATGATCATGGACTGCTGCGCATGACCGATTGGGTAAAATGCGTAGTGGAACGGCGGGTGTTCCGGCATCTGGCAGACCGTTGCAAGTACTTGTGCATAATGCGAAGAATGCGCATGGAATTACGATACGGGCTGTCTGGCAGGATGCGGGGATCGATATCAGAAGCCTACAACGACGGGGTGCCGCAGGAACGGAAGCGATTCTGCCCTGCGGCACCTGTTTTATGCACAGAGCCGGGCAAGGTGTATTGCAGCTAAAGCCGCACCCGGCCCGCGCGGGCGGACAGGGGAGAGGACTTCCCTATCCGATTGAAACTCTGACAGGAGAGGTGAAGAATACCGTGTCAATATTTATACAAAGTCTGATTAATGGGTTGAACCAGGGTGCGATTTATGCGCTGATTGCACTCGGATATACCATGGTATACGGCATTTTGCGCATGATCAATTTTGCGCATGGCGATTTTATCATGGTAGGTTCCTATACTTTATTCTATACGGTGCCGCTGATGGTAAACCACGGCATGCCTGCGTGGCTTGCCGTTTTCGTGGCTATTGTCGTCTGTGTGATCGTGGGCGTTCTGGTTGAGAGCATTGCATACAAGCCGGTTCGGAATTCCGGCTCCATCTCCGCGCTGATCACTGCGTTGGCTATGAGCCTGTTTCTGGAAAACCTGGCAATGGTATTATTCGGAGGCAATCCGAAGACCATCGCAAAAATCTTTGACCTCCCGCTGATCGACATTCTGGGGGCCAAAATTCAGGTAAAATATCTGCTGACGCTCGGTATTGGCCTGGTGATCATGGTAGCGATGACGCTGTTCGTGCGGGTAACCAAAATCGGTAAGGCGATGCGTGCGGTGCCGCAGGACAGGGAGGCGGCGACCATCGTTGGCATCAACGTGGACCGGATTATCACGATTACCTTTGCGATCGGCTCTGCTCTGGCTGCGGTGGCGGCTCTGATGTACTGCTCCACCTATCCGAGGGCAACGACCGATATGGGAACCATGATGGGCATCAAGGCGTTCATCGCGGCGGTCCTCGGGGGCATTGGCATTATCCCGGGCGCGATGCTCGGCGGTATTCTGATTGGCCTGATTGAGATTTTTGTCAAGGTCTATCTGGCGCCCGGCTGGTATGAGGCCATCACCTATGCCATCCTGATTGTCGTTTTGCTGATCAAGCCGTCCGGCATTCTGGGCAGGAATGTCAGCGAGAAGGTCTGATGGGAGGTGAGCCAAAATGCCAAAGAAAATGAAACGAAATTATATCATCAACGTGATTGGACTGATTGTGCTGTTCCTCGCGCTGTATGCGGTCTTTGAGTCGGGAATTTTTGGTTCGCGAACGAATTATTTCATGGGAATCGCGACGACGGCCTGCTACACGATTATTATGGTTGCCTCTCTGAACCTGCTCGTCGGTATCCTCGGGGAGTTTTCACTCGGGCATGCGGGGTTCATGTCTGTGGGTGCGTACGCATCCGCGATTTTGAGCAACGCGCTGGTGGATTCGGGTATGCCGCGCCTGCTGCTCTTTATTCTGGCGCTTCTTGTCGGGGGAATCGCGGCGGCGCTCACCGGTGTGCTGGTCGGCATTCCGACGCTGAAGCTGCGCGGCGACTATCTGGCGATTGTCACGGTTGCCTTTGCGGAAATCATTCGCGTCGCGTTTACGAATTTTAAAATCACGGGCGGCGGCCGCACCATGTCTGGCATCACAAAGCTTTCCAATTTTTACTGGGTCTACTGGGTAATGGTTGTATGTGTAACCTTTATGTATATGTTTATCCGGTCCCGGTTCGGCCGCACGGTAAAAGCCATCCGGGAGGATTACATTGCGGCATCCGCCTCCGGTGTGAATGTGACCTTTTATAAGGTGATGGTATTTACCATCTCTGCGTTTTTTGCAGGCGTTGCCGGTGCGGTCTATGCGCACTACATCACGGCGATGATTCCTACCACTTTTAATTTCAACTATTCGGCGGAATTTCTGACGGAGGTCATCATCGGAGGTACCGGCTCGATGACCGGCTCCATCATCGGCGCGGCATTTTTGTCCATGCTGCCGGAGATGCTGCGCGGCTTTGCGACCTACCGCTATCTGGGATATGCGATCGTTCTTGTTCTGATCATGATTTTCCGCCCGAAGGGCATTTTCGGCGGGTGGGAGTTTTCACTTTCGCGTGTGTTTTCCAGGCTTACCGGGAAAAAGAACGGAAAGGGGGAGGAGTAAATGGCTGGTGTAAATGAAAAAAAAGAACCGGTGCTGCGCGCCTCTCATCTGGGGATTTCCTTTGGCGGGCTGAAAGCAGTGGATGATTTTAATATGGAAATCGGCCAGTCTGAGCTGGTGGGCCTGATCGGCCCGAACGGCGCCGGTAAAACGACGGTATTTAATCTGCTGACGGGTGTGTATCAGCCGACGGAAGGAGCATATTATCTGAACGGAACGAAGATGAACGGCAAAAAGACGCATCAGGTCGTCGAGGCCGGAATCGCCCGCACCTTTCAGAATATCCGTCTGTTTAAGAAGCTGACGGTTCTGGAAAACGTCAAGGTCGCGATGAACAAGGATATGAAGTATTCCATGCCGGCCGCAATTCTCCGGCTTGGCTCCTACTGGAAAGAGGAAAAGGAGACCGATGCGCGGGCTCTGGAGCTTCTGAAAATCGTGCACCTGGAGGACAAGGCGGATTATGTGGCCGAAAATCTTCCTTACGGCCAGCAGAGGCGGCTAGAAATCGCGCGGGCGCTGGCGACCGGAATGAAGCTTCTTTTGCTGGATGAGCCGGCCGCAGGCATGAACCCGGTCGAGACGGCGGAGCTCCTCGACATCATCAACAACATTCGCACCGGATTCGGCATCTCGGTTCTTCTGATTGAGCATGATATGTCACTGGTCATGAAGGTCTGCGAGCGCATTCAGGTGATTGATTACGGCGAGGCCATCGCAAGCGGAACCCCCGAAGAAATCGCGAACAATCCGCGCGTGATCGAGGCTTATCTGGGCAAGGACGACGACTGAGGAGGAATGCGAATGTTAGAGATAAAGGATTTATATGTAAATTATGGAGCGGTGGAAGCGATCAAAGGAATCAGCTTCTATGTAAAGCCGGGTGAGATCGTGACGCTGATCGGGGCGAACGGCGCGGGAAAGACGACGACGCTCCATACGATTTCCGGTCTGGTGAAGGCGAAGAGCGGCTCGATTACCTACAACGGAACGGATCTGTTAAAAACGGAGCCGTCCAAAATGGTCTCACTGGGGATTGCGCACGTGCCGGAGGGCCGCCACGTATTTCCGGAGATGACAGTAGAGGAAAACCTCGAAATGGGCGCCTACAGCAAAAAAGACAAAGCGGCAATCCAGGAGTCCATGGCCGATGTGTTTGAAAAATTTCCGCGGCTGAAGGAACGCCGCCGGCAGCTTGCCGGTACCCTTTCCGGTGGCGAGCAGCAGATGCTGGCCGTGGGGCGCGCCCTGATGAGTCGGCCGGGTATCATCCTGATGGATGAGCCGTCGATGGGCCTGTCGCCGATTCTGGTAAAGGAAGTGTTTTCCATCATAGAGGAAATCCATGCGGCGGGCATTACAGTGCTGCTAAATGAGCAGAATGCGAAAATGGCCCTTTCCATCGCGGACCGCGCGTACGTGCTTGAGACGGGCACAATCTCCATCAGCGGCAACGCAAAGGATCTGCTGGAGGACGAGCGCGTCAAAAAGGCGTATCTGGGGCAGTGAGAATCACAACCGCTCGGCCTGTATGTGGGCGCTCCCCGGACACGCTACGGGAGAGCCTCGTCATTTATAGTCGCGCTGCCTTTAATAGTCCGGGAAGCATCCCACATATTGGCCTGAGTGATTTTCAGCCTTTGATTTGTAAGGAGAAAGGAAAGATTATGGGAAAGAACAATTACGCGATCTGTATTACAAGAACCTGCGGCTCGGGCGGGACGGAGATTGGGAAAATGCTCTCGAAGCAGCTGGGGATTGACCTGTATGACCGCAAGCTTCTGCGTCTGGCGTCGGATGATTCCGGCATCAATGAGCAGCTGTTCGCGAAGGCGGATCAGGATATGAAGAAGACGATTTTGTACAAGGTTTCGAAAGCAGTCTACAACGGGGAGAAGATCCCGCCGGAGAGCGGCAATTTTCTCTCCGACCGCAGCCTGTTTGAGTTTCAGGCGCGGGTGCTGCATGGCCTGTTAAAGAAAGAGAGCTTTGTGGTGCTTGGACGCGCGGCGGATTTTGTGCTGGCGGATGAACCGTCTGCAGTCAGTGTGTTTCTGACTGCGTCGGAAAAGGCATGCCAGGAGCGGGAGATGGAAATCATGCAGACGGATGAGCTGGGCGTGAACCGCTATATCCGCAGCATCAACCGCTACCGCAGCGATTATTACAAATATCACACCGGCAAAAAATGGAAAAATGTCGAAAATTATGATCTATGTCTGCGCACGGATGTGCTCGGATATCAGGGATGCGTGGATGTTATTGTCCATTACCTGGAAACGAGGCTGGGACGGAAGCTCAGAGAAGAATAAATTTCCTCACCTGTCGAAAAAAATGTGGAAATTGCGGTCGAAAACAATAGAAATTATGGTTTTTCCCGGGAAATGACATTGACTTTTTTCCTCCGTTTGAGTATGATAGAGCATATTTGTTTTTGGCAGCAAGACATTAGTTTATGGCATGCGGACAGATGCTGGACATGTGTCACATTGTTCTGCCTTGGCACACATTTGGAAGCTTCCAGCTTATGAAAGACTTATGAAAGAGGTGTTTGGTCTCTATGGATTTACTGATTTACTCGCTGAAACGCATCGGCACAGCTATTCTGACACTTCTTCTGGTTGCGGCTATCACCTTTTTTCTGATGAACGCCATTCCCGGAAGTCCCTTTATGACGGATAAATCCACTCCGGAGCAGATCGCGCTTGCGAATGCCAAGTACGGTCTGGACAAGCCGCTGGTGGTGCAGTTTGTCAACTATATTAAGAACCTTCTGCATGGCGACATGGGAACTTCCCTGAAGATGCAGCAGGATACGGCGGTGGCAAAGATTCTGTTTGGACAGGGAAAATTCACCCGTTCCATCCAGCTTGGCGTGATGGCGCTGCTGACAGCCATCATTGTAGGCATTCCGCTTGGATGTCTGTCCGCGTATTACAGGGGGAAATGGATTGACAACATTCTTCGTGTCATTACGACGGTCGGAGTTGCGATGCCGACCTTTGTTATCGCGACGCTGATGCTGTTCACGTTTGGCGTGAATCTGAAGATTCTTCCGGTGCAGTCCGGCACGCTTGACTCTCCGATTTCATATGTGATGCCGGTCATTACGATGTCGCTGTATCCTTCGTGCCACATTGCGAAGCTGACCAGGACCAGTATGCTGGACTCCATCAGTCAGGACTACATCCGGACCGCGCGGGCAAAGGGGCTTAAGACAAAGATGATTCTTTTTAAGCATGCACTGCGCAATTCTCTGATTCCGGTCATTACTTATCTGGGGCCGCTGACTGCGAGTATTATCACCGGCTCGCTGGTTGTGGAGCAGATTTACAGCATTCCGGGCATCGGCAGCTATTTTGTGTCCAGCATTCTGAACCGTGACTACCCGATTATCATGGGCACGACGATTTTGCTGGCGGCGCTGATTGTATTTATGTCAATTTCCCGGAGTAATTAACTCTCTCTGACGTTGCGACTCTGGCAAGGCT
>JAJQHZ010000101.1 GCA_021199475.1 Lachnospiraceae bacterium | reverse complement strand
TACAGCGACAGCTTTGAAGAGCAGGTCAGCGACAGCTCATGAAATCAGTAACAAGTAAAATGTCAATGGATTCGATGCGTTTTTGAGTATAGAAAAATTTCCGGGAAAGATAACATTTTTTGGCATTTTGTGCAGGGCTTCTTTAGCGCGCCAAAACGGCCGGATTTTCCACGCGTTACTACAATTTTTGAGAACCGCGCGGGCGAGTTTTAAAATGTGCATTGTAGGACGGCAGTATTTGTGATACACTAATAAAAAAAGAAACAGATGAATGGGAGCGGATCAAAGAAATCCTGAACTCCGACCTGGAAAATCCGGAAGAGGTGTTCTATCTGGAGCTGTCGTTCCGGCTGTTGGAGCAGGACGAGGAGAAAGGGAAAAACGAGGAGCCGGTGAAATAAATGATAAAACGCACGAATTTCCGGCCGGAGGATGTAAAAAATATGGTGAAAATGCCACAGACGGTTTTGCAAGCAGCACAAAAGGATAATGAAATTGCACGAATGGTAACATTTGATTGCACGAATGGTTTTCAGAAACGATAAATTTGATGTTAGAATAACGTTAATATTTTTTCGAGGGGGGGTAAGGTGGATATGCGAATCGCCATCTGTGACGACAGCAGAATGTCACAGGCCCTTTTTATCAATTCCCTCCGCGAATGGGACCCGGCGGAGCGTGCAGAGTGTTTTAACAGCGGGGCGGATTTACTGAAAGCAATGCAGGAGCCGCCTGTTTTTGATGTTGTGTTTTTGGACATTTACCTTCCCGATGAGAACGGTCTTGATATCGCCCGCAAGATTCAGAAGCTTTCTCCGCAGACGGGGATTGTCTTCACTACCAGCAGCCATGAGTTCGCAGTGGATGCCTATTCGCTGAACGCCCTTCATTATCTGGTGAAGCCGGTCACGGCGGAGGGGCTCGGAGAGGCCTTTCAGCGCCTGAAAAGCCTTCGCTCGAAGCTGCGGCGGGTACTGACTCTTACCATTGGCAGGGACAGCATCACGCTGTATCTGGATGAGATCGTCTGCATCCTCAGTGAGAGACATGCGAAGGAGATTCACCTCACAAATGCGGATTCAGTCCGCGTCTGGACGCCGCTGCAGGAGCTGGAGGCAAAGCTGGATCAGAGCTTCCTGAAGCTGAACCGCGGGACCATCGCCAATATGGAGCACATCCGGCAGATGAGCGCCGATTATTGCCTGATGGACAACGGGATGCGGCTCGACTTCCAGCGCCGGGGACGGACCGGGATCCGCGACGCCTATGACTCGTGGCTGTTTTCACGGCTGACCGGGGCGTGAGCGCGTTTGGAATTTGTTGCAGCACCGGAAAAGAATTCGTAGAAAATACGAAAAATATGGAAAATACGAAAGACATTGAGTATGTCCTGATGTGACAGAAAGCGGGCTGAGGAGGGAAAAGTCTTCTCAGCCCTTTAAACATGTCGCACGCTCGAAGATAGGAATTGCAACTAAATATAGTTGCAATTCTCTGCGGGGTATGGTATATTTTTCATAAGGAGGTAATGTTAATGGGGCAAAAGGAAAAAATAATTGAGAGATTGAAATCAAAACCAAAAGATTTTACTTTCGATGAAGCTGAGCGTCTGCTGAACTATATGGGCTATGAACGTTCAGATAAAGGAAAAACGAGTGGATCAAGAGTTAAATTTTATTGTGACGACAGGACTCCCATTTTGCTTCATAAGCCACATCCGAGGAAAGAGTTGTTGGAATATCAGGTGAAACAATTAATTGAAAAATTAGAGGAGGAGGGACTTCTGTGAACAATACGATATGCTATAAAGGTTATGTAGGAAGCGTAGAGTTTTCTGAGGAGGACGGTGTCTTTTTTGGGAAGGTTATGGGGATTCGTGCATTGATTTCCTATGAAGGACAGACTGCAAAAGACCTGGTCGATGACTTCCACTATGCGGTAGATGATTATTTTGAATTGTGTAAAGCAGAAGGGCAGACACCGGAGAAAGCGTACAAAGGAAGCTTTAACGTTCGAATTTCGCCGGAATTGCACAGAAATATTGCTATTTATGCCGCCGCCCACGAAATAAGCTTAAATAGCTTTGTGGAAAAGGCGATAAGCCATGAGTTGGCTTTGCAGAAGGGATAGAAGCAGAGGAAAATCCAGAGGAGATGTTCTGTCTGGAGCGGTCGTTTCAGCTGCTGGAACAGGATGAAGAGAAAGGGAAGAATGGGGAGGAACTGAAATGAAGCTCGCAGTCGTATTTCGGGGGATTGGCTACCATGTTGATAAGCCGCTGCTCTATCACAGCAGGCGGGTGGCGGCCGCCCATGGATATGAGATTAAGAATGTGCCGTATGGAAATTTTCCGTCCGGGGTGAAGGGAAATCAGGAGAAGATGAACGCCTGCTTTTTTTCTGCGCTGGAGCAGTGCGAGGAGCTGTTGAAGGACGTGGACTTTTCCCGGTACGAAGAGATCCTGTTTCTCTCAAAGAGCATAGGGACGGCAATTGCATCGGCTTATGCCAGGAAGCATGCGCTGACGACCAGGAATGTCTACTTTACGCCGGTGAAAGAGTCGTTTCGCTTCATGGACCAGCCGGGCATCGTGTTTCACGGGACCGAGGATGGATGGGCAGACACCGAGATGGTGAGGATAGAGTGTGAAAAACGGGATCTGACGCTGTTTGTCATTGAGCATGCGAACCACTCGCTGGAGACCGACGACTGGAAGCAGGATATCGAGACATTGTACGGCATCATGCACAGGATCGACCTGTATCTGTCCGAGTCGGCAGAATGAACCGTCTCTGTAATGGTGCTTGAAGCATGCGATCAGATGCCATCGCAAGGCGGTTGATATAGCCGGGATTTTTCTCTCCCGGATCGTTTTTGCAAACTCATCCATTAATCTTTGCCCGGAATATGCACTTTTCCATCTTCATAGTTCAGAAAACCGTACACGACCATTGCAGAAAGAATTTCGTTACCCCACTTCTTTGAAAAATGCTATCAATCCTTGCACCCTTTTAATCAATACATATACATACCACGCGACGAAAGTAACATAACATATGTGAATTAATAAAATGTTAATAAAGTAATACGAAATAATTCATTGAAAATATTTTTAAATACAATAGAATGTTTTTATGCATAGCAAATAAGGTCAAAAAAGAGGAGATATGCGTATGAACAATTCGATTTTAAAACAGTATTTTCCAATGATTCGAACCAGAAATGAAATTATGATGGAAATCCGGCAGAAACCGCTATTAGAAGCTGCTTTTAGAAGCTGGGAACCAATCCGACAGGAGGAGTTTTTGAATTTCTGTACTGGTATGAAGGGCTGCAAGGTGCTTTATGACACGTTTTTTAAGCATGTTATGAATCCGGAACTGCATCCTGAACGACTGGAGCAGCTGCTTTCCCTGCTCCTGCACAGGAATGTGAAGATTCTGCAGGTACTTCCGAATGAAAGCCGGATAGCAGCGCAGGACTCCCTGCTGATCATGGATATTGTGGTAGAGATGGAAGATGGGAGTATTGCAAATGTGGAGATGCAGAAGATCAGCTATGCATTCCCGGGGCAGAGAAGCAGCTGTTACTCGGCAGACTTGCTGCTGCGTCAGTATCAGCGTGTGAAGCTGGATCTGACACAGAAGAATGTGAGGTTTTCTTACCGATATATCAAAGATGTATATACGATCGTCCTGTTTGAAAACAGCCCGGCGGAGTGTAAAGCACTCCCGAATGATTATGTACATTATGGCCGAGTACGTTTCGACACGGGACTGAAGGTTGAAATGCCGCAGGAATTCATCTATGTACCGCTTGACATTTTCCGGGAAATTCTGCACAATAAAGGCATCACAGGCGACCTTGACGCATGGCTTGCTTTTTTGTGCGAGGATGATCCGGAGACGATCGTGATGCTGATCAGACAGTATCCCGGATTTAAGTTCTTGTATGATGATATATACAAGTTGTGCGAGAATATGGAGGATATCATGGGCTATTTTTCGGAAGCATTGCGGGAGATGGATAAGAATACAGTGCAATATATGATTGAAGAGCAGCAGAATACGATAGACGAGCAGCGTGGAACAATTGAAGGTTTGCAGGGAACCGTTGAGGAGCAGCAAGGAACGATCGAGGAACAGCAGGGAAGGCTCGAGGAGCAGCAGGATACGATTAAGAAGCTTAAGGCTGAGCTTTTAAAATATAAGAAACAGACCGAGTGAGAATGCAAGCCGTTCGTAATGATGCCTGCTTCTCCTTCCACAGCGAACCGGTGGAAGAAGCACTGCAAAAATGCACGAATGTCCGGCCGGAGAATATGAATGAACAGGTAAAAAAGTACGGAAATATATATGGAGCGACAGGAGCGGACAAAAGAATTGCACGAATGGTATGGGTTTAATGCACGAATGGTTTGCAGAAATGATGAATTTGATGTTAAAATAACATAAATGCAGTGTCGATGGGGAAAGCATACACATCGTACATCATCTTCAGCCGTCCGCCATCGGGTGCCTGTGTATACACATGGCAGGGCGCGGGTGCAGCATGGGGTGGAAATGGCACGAATGGTCAGATTTCACAACGCCAATGGTTTCCACTTTCTATCGCATTTGTACTATAATAAGGACGGACACAAAGAACAGAACAGGTGTGGGTGACAGAAAAGGTTTCACGAGACGAACCAGTTTTACCTTCCGCACTTACGCGAAAGCCGGTCAGAGGCTTTGGTGCGAGGAGGGGATGGCAATGCGATACATAAGAAACAGACACGGGTGGATCAGATGCAGAGGAAGCACCTTCCCGAAGGCGGGAAGAGCAGTCCGAAAATGATATCTTGAGACATCCTGTTTTTATATAAACGATAAAAAATATAAATATTATAAAAAGGAGAAGAGGATGATGAAGAAATTCAAGAAAATCGCCGGTTTGATGCTGGCATTGGTGATCGCGCTGGCGATGGGAGTGACGGCGCTGGCGGCGGATACGAATTCGTATACTATTACTATCGAGAATGAGACGAGCGGCTATACGTATACTGCGTATCAGATTTTTAAAGGTGATCTGTCCGATGGCATTCTGTCTAATGTTGAGTTTGGCAGTGCGCTTAGTGCGACAGATCAGGCTGACTTGCTTAAGTATTATTCGTCAACAACGAACAACATATTGGACGGCACCAATTATGAAAAGAGTGCCGCTGGTCTTGCGGCAGCTTTGGCTGATGGGAAGATTACTGCGTCAGACTTTGCTGAAAAGGTTGCCACATATTCTTTGACATCAGCCGGAACTTTTACTTATGACAGCTCCGAAAAAGAATATAACCTTACAGTTACTGGAGCAGGGTATTATTTAATTAAGAATACTGCTGTTCCTGAAAAAGATGGCGCATATACCAACTATATACTAAAAGTGGTAGGAAATGTAAGTGTAGAGCCCAAAGCTGCTGTTCCTTCTTCTGATAAAACTGTAGCGGATATCAACGACTCCACGGATGCCAGTGCGGCTACGAGCACAAACGACTCTGCTGACTATGATATCGGTGATAATGTTCCTTTCACATTGACAGCGACGATGCCGACCAATTATGGAGATTATGATACTTATAAGCTGACATTCCATGATGAGTTGTCAAGTGGTCTGAGTTTTAATAGTAGTTCAGTAGTAGTAACGGTAACCACAGGTACCACTACAACAACTGTGGATTCCGGCTATACTCTTGCAATAAAAGGCGACTCAACAAATCCAACGACAGATGACTGCTCTTTTGAAGTCATAATTGCTGATACGAACGCGCTGTATGATGATCAAGGAGATGCAATTTCTGTAACGGCTGGTTCTGTTATCACCGTTACCTATACCGCTGAGTTGCTTACCAACGCTGGATATAAAGAAACAAATACGATGCATATCGTATATTCTAATAATCCGAATAGTACTACAGATACCGGAACAAGCACAACGGATTTAACGACAGTATTTACCTATACTTTAACTCTTGATAAGACAGATTCCAGTGGTAATCCACTTGAGGGTGCTGTATTTACATTGTATAAGTATGTGGGCGTCGGTGTTCAAGGTGCAGATGCAAACGGATATATTTCGGTCGCTGAAGTATCAGCTGGATATCAGGTAGTGTCAATTACTGAATTTACATCGGGAGTTACTTATTATACTTATAACGATAACACTCAGGAATACACGGAAGTCACGGATACGTCAGGTGCTCCGGATTCGGGAACAACTTATTACGTAAAGAATACTTTCACATTTGCTGGCTTAGATGATGGCCAGTATAAACTGGTTGAGACTACGACGCCCAGTGGCTATAACACCATGACCGATCTGGTCTTTTACATTGTAGCGGCTCATGATGAAAATGGCATCACTTCTTTGAAGGTGACGTCGGATTCGGCTGGACAGAATGAAATTACTGGTTACACTGAAAACACAAGTAATGGTACCATTACTGCAACTATTGTGAACTACAAAGGTTCTGAGCTTCCTTCCACCGGCGGCATCGGTACGACGATCTTCTACATCGTTGGTACGCTGCTGATTCTTCTGGCGGCGGTGCTGCTGATTACGAGGAGTCGCATGAGAAGGAGCGAGGAGAAGTAAGCCTCGGCGAGTGAGAAGAGAGATTGATCGATATGCAGAGGGGCGGCTAAGGTAAGAATGGGACGGCGCGGTAAGACGAAGCGGAACGGTAGAAATGACCGGATTACGACGATTATTCTGGTATGCGTGCTTCTGGCCGGGATTGTGATCGTGGCTTACCCCTCTGTGAGCAATTGGTGGAACGAACAGGTGACGACCCGCGCCGTGGCGACGTATGATGAGGCCGTGGCGAATCTGTCGGAGGAGGACTACACCGCGTATTTTGAGGCGGCGGAGGCCTATAACGAGAAGCTGGCGGAGATCGGGTCGGCGAGGGCGATTCCTTCGCCGGAGCTGGTGGATGAGGACTATTGGGATCTGCTGGACGTCAGCGGCACCGGCGTGATGGGGTATGTCACGATTGATAAGATCGATGTGCAGCTTCCGATTTACCATGGCACGGATGTGAACGTGCTGCAGACGGCGTCGGGGCATCTGGAGGGGACCAGCCTTCCGGTGGGCGGCGAGAGCACGCATAGCGTGATTTCCGCGCATCGCGGACTGCCGAGCGCGCTGCTGTTTACCCATCTGGATCAGATGGAGGTCGGGGATACATTTACCATCACGGTTTTGTGTTGACTGACATTATAGTCATTAGCTTTCAGAGTGGTTCCGCACAATATAAAT
>JAJQHZ010000111.1 GCA_021199475.1 Lachnospiraceae bacterium | reverse complement strand
CATTTTTTTGTTCTTTTTGCTGTACAGACTTTCTTTTTATCGGGTATTTTCATTCACTTTACCATCCAGGAAAATCGTCTACAGCACTGATCGAATCAGCCGCCGTTTGACATAGAAATAGGTCATCAGGTGGGCAAACTCTGTGACGATCCAGGAAACCGGGTAGGAAAGGTACAGCACAGTCAGTGTATGATGCGCCGCAAACACTGTGCAAATCCAGATGACGCGAAGCACACAGGAGCCAACCAATGATACAATCATCGGAAGCACCGACTCTCCCATTCCTCGAATTTCACCGGAAATCACTTCCATGATTCCGCACAGGCAATACATCGACGCGATAATTGATAATCGAATCATTCCATACTCGATCGCAGCAATATTTCCCGGGAGATAGATACCAAGAAGCTGATTCCCCATTCGGTAAGCGGCCTGCCCCAGCACCAGCCCGGTGGCTGTCACCATAAGAAAGCAATACAGGAAAACTTTGTTGATCCGCTCAAATCTGCGTGCCCCGACATTCTGGCTTGTGAATGTCTGTGCTGCCTGATAAAACGAGTTCATCGCGATGTAAATAAATCCCTCAATGTTCCCCGCAGCGGAATTTCCTGCCACCGCCAGCTCGCCAAACCCATTAATGGAAGACTGGATCAGCACATTAGAAAAAGAAAAAACGGTCGACTGAAGGCCGGCCGGCAGGCCGACCCGCAGAATCCGGATCAGCTTCTGCTTTGAAATTCTCACCTTTCTCCATTCAAGACACATCTCCGGTTCCAGGCGCATCAGGCAGCGAAACAAAAGCACTGCCGAGATTGTCTGCGAAATCACGGTTGCAATCGCCACACCCGCAACATCCAGATGAAATACTGCAACCAGTATCACATTCAGTATGATATTTACGATACCGGCAATGATCAGGTATAAAAGCGGATGCTTCGTATCTCCCAGAGAACGCAGGATCGCACTGCCAAAATTGTATGCGGACATGGCAGGCATACCCAGAAAATAAATTCTCAGATAAAGCTGAGAAAGGCCAAGGATGCTCTCCGGCGTTCCCATCAGCCGCAGCAGAATCGGACTCAGGATCACCCCAATGATTCCCGTGACCACGCCTCCCAGCAGACTGATGGCCACAGAGGTATGTATCGTCTCTTTCACCTGTTCCTTTTCCCCTGCCCCATAAAAATAAGCAGCCGCCACACCGGAGCCAACCGAAAGCCCCACCAGAAGATTCACGATCAGATTAATCAGCGCACCATTCGATCCGACCGCAGCCAGGGAGTTGCTGCCCGCCAGCCTGCCGACCACAATGATGTCCGCCGCATTAAACAGCAGCTGCAAAATTCCGGCCAGCATCACCGGAAGTGTAAAAATCAGGAGCTTCCCTGCCAGAGGCCCCTGAGTCAGATCCATCGTACTTTGACTGCATGTTCTTCGTTTTCTCTTTCCCACACAAACTCACCTCTCCGAATTTTTAGCGAAAGACATAATAGCGCCGCTGACTCAAAAAATCAACTACAGATTTTATTTTTTCTAATCTGCCGCATCTGAATCCGCACCTACCGGAAAACAGCCATTTTACGCAAAAGCGCCGATAAAAAATACGTTTCAAAAAGAATACAGGAAATATCATAAAAATGCTTGCATTTTCTTCCCGTTTCTGTAAAATAATAACGTGCGGCAGCAAGCACATATTTTTTTCAGTTTAAAGATATAAAATGACATAGACTTAAAACTATCATCAAAACTAAAGGGGTTATTCAATGATCAGTGCAAACAATGTGACTCTCAGAATCGGAAAAAAGGCTCTGTTTGAAGATGTCAACATCAAGTTTACCGAAGGCAACTGCTACGGCCTGATTGGCGCGAACGGAGCAGGCAAATCCACGTTCCTGAAGATTCTTTCCGGTCAGCTGGAAACCACGAAGGGCGATGTCGTTATGACACCCGGTCAGCGGCTCTCTGTACTGGAACAGGATCATTTTAAATACGACGAGTTTCCGGTTCTGGATACCGTCATTATGGGAAACCAGCGGCTCTATGACATTATGAAGGAAAAAGACGCGATTTATGCGAAGGAGGATTTCACCGACGAGGACGGCATCCGCGCCAGCGAGCTGGAAGGCGAATTCGCGGAGATGAACGGCTGGGAAGCTGAATCGGATGCGGCGACGCTCCTGAACGGACTCGGCATCGACACGGAGCTTCACTACAATCTCATGAAGGACCTGAACGGCAGCGAAAAAGTCAAGGTACTGCTTGCCCGCGCCCTGTTTGGCAACCCGGACATCCTTCTGCTCGATGAGCCGACCAACCACCTCGACCTGGACGCCATCGGCTGGCTCGAAGAATTTCTGATTAATTTTGACAACATTGTCATCGTAGTCTCCCATGACCGCTATTTTCTGAATAAGGTCTGCACACAGATCGCGGATATTGATTATGGCAAGATTCAGCTCTATGCCGGAAACTACGATTTCTGGTATGAGTCCAGCCAGCTCCTGATTCGCCAGATGAAGGAGGCAAACCGCAAAAAGGAAGAGAAGATCAAAGAGTTGCAGGAGTTCATCTCCCGTTTCTCCGCGAATGCTTCCAAGTCCAAGCAGGCTACTTCGAGGAAACGCGCGCTGGAAAAAATTCAGCTGGACGAGATCAAGCCATCCAGCCGCAAATATCCATATATTGATTTCCGTCCAAACCGTGAGATAGGCAATGAAGTGCTCATGGTAGAAAACCTTTCCAAGACCATCGACGGCGTAAAGGTGCTTGACAACCTGACCTTCACACTCGGCCACGACGATAAGGTTGCATTCGTGGGCAGCAACGAGCTTGCCAAGACGACCTTCTTCCAGATTCTGGTCGGCGAGCTGGAGCCTGACGAGGGGCATTATAAATGGGGAGTAACCACAACGCAGTCCTATTTTCCAAAGGACAGTTCAAAAGAATTTGACAATGATCTGACCATCACGGACTGGCTGACCGGTTACTCTGAAATCAAGGACGCCACCTACGTGCGCGGTTTCCTCGGCCGTATGCTCTTCGCCGGGGAAGATGGTGTAAAAAAAATGAAGGTGCTCTCCGGAGGCGAACGTGTTCGCTGTATGCTCTCTAAAATGATGATATCCGGCTCGAATGTTCTGATTTTCGACGAGCCCACCAACCATCTGGATATGGAATCTATCACTGCCCTCAATAACGGCATGATCAAATTCCCGGGCGTCATTCTCTTCTCTTCGCGCGACCACCAGATCGTACAGACCACAGCGAACCGGATCATGGAAATCCTGCCGAACGGCAAACTGATCGACAAGATTACCACCTACGATGAATACCTCGAAAACGACGAGATGGCCAGAAAGCGTCAGGTCTACACGACAGAAGGGAAACCGGAGGACAATTAAGAAAACACATGCCCCGCAGAAATTCACATTATCAGATTTCTGCAGGGCAATTCGTTGGTTTTATATATTATCTTGACAATAATACTTTTGCTTTTTTCACAATATAACTCCTCGCAGAATATTTTATCTTGTAAACAAAAATCAAAAGTCCAGTCGACATCCGTTTAAACCATGAATTCTCATTTTCAGACAGTGGCTCCAGAATTTCATCAGTATTCAATAGTTCCCTGTTTTCCCGCGGCAATTCACATATAAAAGCCATAGCATCCTTTAGATAATCATTGTTATTGCGCTCCCATTTTGTCAATTCCGTCATTTTCATGTCAAACAGAGGTTTCCCATCTCCAATATACTCATCTGCTACCCGTTCATTCCCTTCATCAAATTTCGCAAGTAATTCCATTCGCTCCTGCGCGGACAACATAGAAGTCGGATGAGACTCCTTTGCACGGTTTGAGGCACGACGTAGACAGATACTGATATCATCTTTTTCTTTCTGGGAAAGGCCGTCCATACGGTTAACCATCCTCTGAAATTCGACAAAATTATTTTTCAAACTCATGTTCTCATTTTGTTCCGGAATCTTAAGAAAGGCATCTCCGAGACCAATCGCATCCTTGAAATCATCGTAAACAGATCCGTTCACCCAGGAAGAGCGCTCAAAACGGCGTACAATGATATTCTCTTTTCCGACAATCTTCGCAATGCGATCCAAAGATTCATCGTAATTCACAAGCAAAGGTTCTCCAGAAAGAACTTTACGCAAATGCAACGGCAGAGATTCACTGATTCTTCTTTCCTTAATCAGCTGATTCCAGCGCGATATCAGATAATCATCCTGTCTGCGAAGGTATACCAGCACCTTTACGTTATACCCATTCCTGGATGCATCTTCCGTCAAAAGCTTCAGGCCGTTCCACGAGCCATAATTGACCGACCACCATAGGTTTTCATCTGTCAGAATCACATGATCATATTTTTCAAATTGCTCATGCACCATCGAGAAACCAGTCCTAAGCTGCTTCCGGTATTCCTCCTCCTTTCCCGGTATTAAACGCTCAATTTTGCGCGGTCCCACTAGAAAATGAGCATTTCTGCGTGAATTCACACCAGGGTAATCGAATGGCGATTTTTCATAAGAAAAACCATATTTATGAAGTTCTTCCCGATTCACCAGGCAAAGGTTCTGTATAGAGGATGTCGCTGTTTTCGGTGTTCCTATATGCAAATAAACGGTTTTCATTGAATACAAATTCCTTCCCGGCTTCCATGAAATTGGATGAACAGCCTGTTTGTCAACTATCTTAGCATTTTTTCCTCCTCTTGCCAAGATGTTTTGTATGTAAAAAGAGAAAGCCCAAAGTGCTGCTACACTTTAGGCTTTCTCCCTCTTTCACATTATTTATCTTTGCAAAGCAAGTTACATTTATACTAACTTCAGCCAGAACTGTTTCTTACAGCTGCGGGCCTGCCGCTACGAGTGCCTTGCCAGCCTCGTTGGTCGTGTACTTGTCGAAGTTCTTGATAAAGCGGCCTGCCAGATCCTGTGCCTTGGTCTCCCATTCGGAAGCGTCCGCATAGGTGTCGCGCGGGTCGAGGATGGCCGGATCTACGCCCGGAAGCTCGGTCGGTACTTCGAAATCAAAGTACGGGATCTTCTTGGTCGGCGCGTTCAGGATAGAACCATCGAGAATCGCATCGATGATACCGCGGGTATCCTTGATGGAGATACGCTTGCCGGTGCCGTTCCAGCCGGTGTTTACCAGATAAGCCTTTGCGCCGCTCTGCTCCATTCTCTTTACGAGCTCCTCTGCGTACTTGGTCGGATGCAGCTCAAGGAATGCCTGTCCAAAGCAAGCGGAGAAGGTCGGGGTCGGCTCCGTGATACCGCGCTCGGTACCTGCCAGCTTCGCCGTGAAACCAGACAGGAAGTAGTACTGTGTCTGCTCCGGAGTCAGGATGGATACCGGCGGAAGTACGCCAAACGCATCTGCAGACAGGAAGATTACCTGCTTTGCAGCCGGTGCGGAAGATACCGGGCGTACAATCTTCTCAATATGATCGATCGGATAAGATACACGGGTGTTCTCTGTAACACTCTTGTCCGCGAAATCAATCTTGCCGTTCTCGTCCAGAGTCACGTTCTCAAGAAGTGCATTTCTCTTGATCGCGTTGTAGATATCCGGCTCAGAATCCTTGTCGAGGTTGATAACCTTTGCGTAGCAGCCGCCCTCGAAGTTGAACACGCCGTTATCATCCCAGCCGTGCTCGTCATCACCGATCAGCAGACGCTTCGGGTCGGTGGAAAGGGTGGTCTTACCAGTTCCGGAAAGGCCGAAGAAGATTGCGGTGTTCTCGCCATTCATATCGGTATTTGCGGAGCAGTGCATGGAAGCGATGCCCTTCAGCGGCAGGTAGTAGTTCATCATGGAGAACATACCCTTCTTCATCTCGCCGCCGTACCAGGTGTTCAGGATGACCTGCTCACGGCTGGTAATGTTGAATGCCACACAGGTCTCCGAATTCAGACCCAGCTCTTTGTAGTTGTCGACCTTCGCCTTAGAAGCCGTGTAAACCACGAAATCCGGCTCAAAATTCTCAAGCTCCTCTGCTGACGGCTTGATGAACATATTCTCAACAAAATGTGCCTGCCATGCGACTTCCATCATGAAACGGATCGCCATGCGGGTATCCTTGTTCGCGCCGCAAAACGCGTCAACAACGAACAGTCTCTTGCCGGACAGTTCTTCCTGCGCCAGCTTCTTAACTGTAGCCCAGGTCTCCTCGCTCATCGGATGGTTGTCATTCTTATAACCCTCGGTCGTCCACCATACGGTGTCCTTCGAGTTCTCATCCATGACAATATACTTATCTTTCGGGGAACGTCCGGTGTAAACGCCGGTCATAACGTTCACCGCGTCCAGCTCAGAAAGCTGGCCCTTGTCATATCCGGTCAGCTCCGGCTTCATCTCCTCCTCGAACAGCATCTCGTAGGAAGGATTATGAACAATCTCCGTAACCCCATTGATACCGTACTTTGTCAAATCAATGTTTGCCATAGTTCTCTACCTCTTTCTTTGCTATTTTTCATGCCGTCCGTGTCAGACACCGCGCCATCGGTTCCTCCATCTCCGTCTGATTATCAGATACAGAGAAAAACAGCGTGGCATGGACACAGCGGCATTCTGAACATACTGGCTGCCCTGCCATAATCCCGCAAGGAAAAGACATAAAATATCATCTTTATGCAATTATTTCAGCGAGAATTATGGCGTAGAGTTTCATTAAAAAATAACCAGAAAACTCCATCCCTATTTATATACTACAAATCAGTTTCTGTCAAGGAAAGACCTTGTAAAATCTGCAGTTTTTGTTACATTTTTAACTATTTCCCAAATTTTGACAGGGAAGAGACATTTTTTTGTCATCTTTTTCAAAATCCTATCTGTCCCATTTGTCGCAGAGGGCATTGATCTGGTCGGCGAATTTCGCGAGATCCTTGTTCGCACACTCCTTGTTCTTCTGAATCACGGCAATCAGGCGCTCTCCGGCCGACATAAGCCGGTCAAACACGGTATTCGCCGTCCGTTTTGACGTCTTCTTTTTCTCTGCCGGCTTTCGTCTGCCCGCGGTCAGACGCTCGTTCTGACACAGATCATAGCTGTCGCCGCTATATGGTGCGACCGCATCCACACCGGTTGTCTCAGTCAGATGTGCGGCAAATGCGTCCGTTACAGCATCTTCTCCATGGACAACAAAGATACGTTTCGGCTTCTTCTTCATGCCCTGCACCCATGCGGTCAGATGATCGCGGTCCGCGTGCCCGCTGATGCCGGGCAGACTTAAAATCTGCGCACGCACCTGAATGGTCTCGCCAAACAGCTTCACCTCATCCGCGCCGTTTAACAGGTTGTAGCCCAGCGTGCCCGGCACCTGGTAGCCAACGAAGACAATCGTGCTTTCCGGACGCCACAGATTATGCTTTAAATGATGGCGGATTCGTCCGGCCTCACACATCCCGGAGGCAGAAATGATGACCTTGGGATTCGGATCTGTGTTGATGGCCTGCGAATCTGCGCTGGTGACCGACTGGCGCAGTCCGGCAAAGCGAATCGGATTGCCGCCTCTGCGAATCATCTCCAGATCCGTTTCCCGAAAGCATTCCTCTACACTTTCATTGTAAATATTCGTCGCCTCGATGGAAAGAGGACTGTCCACGTATACTTCGAAATCCTGGAACGCAGGAAGCATCTCCTCCACCTTAATCTTTCTTAAATAATAGAGCATTTCCTGTGTGCGGCCGACAGAAAAAGCGGGAATCACGACATTTCCCCCTCTGGAAAAGGTGGCCGATAGCACTCGTCCCAGCTCTGTCGCATAGTCCGGCGGCACCTCATGCAGACGGTCGCCGTAGGTAGACTCGATAATCAGGTAATCCGCAGATTCCGGTATTTCCGGATCACGGATCAGAGCACGGTTTCCATTCCCCAAGTCGCCGGAAAAAACCAGCTTGCAGGACTCCGCTCCTTCCGTCACCCACATCTCGATAAACGAGGAGCCAAGCAGATGCCCGGCATCCCGGAAGCAAACCTCTAAGCCATCGCAGATTGACACCCTTTTATCATAAGGACACGGCACAAACCGCTTCAGCACATCTTCCGCATCTGCAACCGTATACATCGGTACCGTCTGCGCCTTTCCGGCACGCTGCGCCTTGCGGTTCTTCCATTCCGCCTCCGATTCCTGAATGTGCGCGCTGTCCTTCAGCATGATATTGCACAGCTGCGCAGTCGCGTTCGTCGAATAAACCGAGCCGCGAAAGCCCCTCGCATACAGCAGCGGAAGCAGCCCCGAATGATCAATATGTGCGTGCGTCACAAACACATAGTCAATCGCCGCAGCATTCACCGGAAGCTCCTGATTCTCATAGATGTCCGGTCCCTGCTCCATGCCGCAGTCCACCAGAAGATGTTTCTCTCCAAATTCCAGATAATGGCAGCTCCCGGTTACCTCATGAGCCGCCCCGATAAATTCAAGCCTCATCCCATTCCCCCCTGTCAAACAGGCCATAATCAAGATTATATGCTATATGGTTTCGTACAGTCTTCGCAGCAAGTGCGAGGGCCTGTTCTGAATATTTATAATCTTTTTTTCCAGAATTACTATACCACAGAAATGAGCTTCTGGCTACTTCTTCGTAAATGACATTTTGTGTGGCTGATTAATCCAGATAATGGCTAACCGTTTGACTGGTTAATCATTGTGAATGAACAGGAAGATACCTGGCCTGTATATTGAAATTCAAAATCAGAACAAAATGTGAGAAATTTTAGATTCGCATTGACTTTCTTGCTATATAATGCTATATTGATACCAAACAAAGGAGATTACCGCCATGAAAGATGCCACTGTCCGGTTATCCGGCATATCAATCAAAAACTTCAAGAACGTCAAAAACGGAGAGATCAGTTTCCAGAACCCGCGGAAAAAATACCGTGCGAGCATACTCGGACTGTACGGACAGAACGGTTCCGGCAAAACCGCGCTGATTGACGCCCTGCAGATCCTGAAAAACATCCTGTGCGGAAGGAAACTGGATCCGGAGACTGCTGATTACATCAACGTTGACGCAGAATCCGCCGACCTGGAATACGTATTCGATATCTCCGCGCTGGATGGAAACTATAAAGCTTACTATGAGTGCTGCATCCGGAAAGATTATGAAGATACCGAACAGAACCTGGATCACGATAATTCGCAAAGCAAACAATCTAAAACCGTAATTTATGACGAAGTACTCAGCTTCTCTTTCGAGAATGCAGATACCCGCATACGGAAAAGCCGTTTCATCGATACCCGCACGGCAAAGGTTTTCACCCCTTCTGTCAAATACGGGCTCCTGATCGGAAACGAAGAAAAGACAAAGATGAACCTGCTCGTAGCAAAGAAAATGGCGGAGCAGACATCCCGGTCCTTCCTGTTTTCCAGAGAACTGCTCGGCGCGGCAAAAGAACATGGCAAAAGCCAGATGGCAGATGCCGAATACAGCCGCCATATGAACCTGCTCGAAACGCTGATCTTTTACGGTCATTATGAACTCTTCGTTATCAACCAGGCAACAGCCGGCACGATCAGCATGAATTTCCTCCCGCTGGCTTTCAAATACGAAGATAAAAGAACAAAAGCCGCAGGCCTCACAATCCTACCCCTGGATAAACCATCTGTCATTTTTAAAGAAACTGTCGGGATTGTGGAGAACGTAATTAAAAACATGAACATCGTCCTGGAGCAGATGGTCCCCGGCCTGACGATCTGCATAAAGGACCTGGGCGACGAGATCATGGAAAACGGGAAGGCAGGAAAACGGATCCAGCTGCTTTCATGTAAAAACAGCAGGGAAATCCCGCTGAAATACGAATCAGACGGCATCAAGAAAATCGTGATGATCCTCCAGCTCTTAATTGCTGTATATAACCAGGATTCTGTTACCGTCGCAATCGATGAACTGGATTCCGGCATCTTTGAATACCTGCTCGGGGAAACGGTACGGATTGTCTCTGAAAAAGGAAAAGGGCAGCTGATTTTCACTTCGCACAATCTGCGCATGCTCGAAACGCTGGACCGCGGCTTTGTCGCTTTTACAACAACGAACCCGTCCCACCGGTATATCCGGATGACAAACGTCAAGGATAATAATAACCTGCGGGACTATTATTACAGGGACATCACACTGGGAACAGACAGCCAGAACGAACAGCTGTATGAACCGACCCACAACGCTGAGATCGCGTTGGCCTTCCGGGAAGCAGGTGAGATCATTGTCCCGTAAGAACGAAAAGAAAATCGTAGCCATCATCGTAGAAGGCCCTTCTGATGATGAAGCACTGGGTGTATTATTCTCCCGATTGTTTGATGAAAACGAAGTGTATGTGATAATCATGCATGGGGACATCTCAACAGACAAAAACGTTTCCCCAGGCAACATCGTCTCAAAGATTGGAAACCTTCTGAAAAAGTATGCCGCCTCAACCCATTACAAGGCATCTGATTTCCAGCAGGTCATCCATATCATCGACATGGACGGCGTGTATATACCTGATAGCGCGGTCATATACGATGAAACACATGAAACTCCTTACTATTCAGAAACTGAGATCCGGACGGCAAAGCCGGAAAACATAATTATCAGAAATCAGAAAAAGCGCGGAAACATCGATCGGATCTGTTCCCTGGGGAAAGTCTGGAATTCTATCCCGTACCGGGCATATTATATGTCAGCCAACCTGGATCATGTATTATATGGTAAACTGAACAGTACGGATGCCGAAAAAGAAAGAGACGCACTTACCTTTGCCAGGGCATACAGAGATGATCTGGATGGTTTCCTGACGTTCATTTCGGATTCCGAATTCTCGGTATGTGATGATTTCGCCGCATCCTGGAAATATATCCGGACAGAGAAACATTCCCTGGAACGGCATTCGAACTTAGGGCTATGCTTTACAGAGATCCGGAAGAAACGGAAAGAAGCAAAAGAAAAGAAAGAACAGCCAATGTCGGAAACCGATGAGATTTCATGAACACAGCATAAGACGAAAATGCTAAAAAATACAGACACTACATAAAAAAATCGGACACGAAATCGAAAGATGTACAGGCCGTTAGCGCAACGGTTAGAGCTTCCTGCTTCCGACACTAGCTTGCAGAGCAGCGCCTGTCGGTCAAGACATCCAGCCGCGTAAACTGAAAGATTCCGTTCGCTGCTTCAAACACGTACCGTAATTTCAGCAGCGATCGTAATTTTTCCTTCCCTGGGTCTGAATTTGTGCAGCAGCGTTCACCACAAGCGCACCTTTCAAAAGACAACTCTTCACGAGAAAAAGTGCATCCATAAGACAACATACGGAAAAGAAAAAGTACCTCCGGCACGACTGATATCCAGAAAAGAA
The DNA here is from genome assembly GCA_021199475.1 of Lachnospiraceae bacterium. Classification (GTDB taxonomy): domain Bacteria; phylum Bacillota; class Clostridia; order Lachnospirales; family Lachnospiraceae; genus Choladousia. The sequence goes on along the minus strand of JAJQHZ010000111.1, from coordinate 32,263 downwards.
TATGTCCCCGAACCGCACCTATGGACAGAAATTTTACGTACCGAAATGGGATACAGAAAATTTTGCACAACGAGAATTTGTATCTGTCATTAATTCGGAATATTTAAGGTTCCATTCGGCCAAAACAGACATCCCGAAAGTGCAAAATCTTAACCCTATTCGGCGACTATAGGAACTCATATGGAAAGACAACTGCAAAATCAATGCGGATTCGAAGAATCTGCACCGCAAAATCGTAAGCGTAACAATTTTATTCGTAAGAAATAAATGCAAAACGGCAGAAAATGATTTTTATTCGGAGAAAATATAAGTCCGGATTTTGCAAAAATAATACAAAAACATGTGTCCCAAACGTACCCCATTCGGTGCATTTAGTATTCGGCACCTGTAGGACCGCAAAATATCACTTCTTCGTAAAAATGTAATTGACATCCGGGGAGGTTCTGCTATAATAGTTCTGAACATATGAATAAATGTTCATTTGTTCAGAACTATTATACTATTTTTTTCTGTCGAATATGCCCTCTCACATTCGCAGGACAGCCAATCTGCTGTTTCTCAAAAAAACTGGTGATTGGGCAGACCACTCTTCAGAAACTCAGGAAAGGAAAAAGAGATGAAAAAGACCTACAAAATCGATGTGGACTGTGCAAACTGCGCGAACAAGATGGAGGAAGCTGCGAAGAAAACTTCCGGTGTAAAGGACGCAACTGTGAATTTCATGGCCTTGAAAATGATTGTTGAGTTCGAGGACGGACAGGATCCAAAGGCGGTCATGAAGGATGTTTTGAAAAACTGTAAAAAGGTCGAGGATGACTGCGAAATTTTCCTGTAATCGCCTGCGGCATAGTTGTTATGTTTTGTGATTCAATGAAAGCCGCGCAATTAAAATCGCTGCGCGATGGACGCGGCCTTCGTCCATTCTCGCAAAGCGAGAACGGACATATAATTCAATGAAAGCCGCGCAATTAAAATCGCTGCGCGAGGGGCGCGGCCTTTGAAGGAGGAGTGTATGAATAAGAAACAGAGAAAAATGCTCATCCGCATTCTGATCGCGGCTGCTCTGATGATCCTTTTATCCCTGCTTCCCATTGACGGATATCTGCGGTTCGGGCTGTTTATGATTCCCTATCTTGTCATCGGCTATGACATTCTGAAGAAAGCCTGGAAGGGCATTCGCAACCGGCAGGTCTTTGACGAGAATTTCCTGATGGCGGTCGCGACGCTCGGAGCCATTCTTCTCGGCGACTACAGCGAGGGTGTAGCGGTCATGCTCTTTTACCAGATCGGCGAGCTGTTCCAGAGCTACGCGGTCGGCAGGAGCCGCCGGAATATCAGCGACCTGATGGATATCCGGCCGGATTACGCGAATGTGGAAACAGGCGGCAAACTGGAGAAGGTCGACCCGGATGAGGTAGAAATCGGCTCTGTCATCATCGTACAGCCCGGCGAAAAGGTTCCGATTGACGGCATTATTATAGAAGGAAAAACTGCACTGAACACGAGCGCGCTGACCGGAGAAAGTCTTCCGCGCGACGCTTCCGAGGGGGATGAAATCATCAGCGGCTGCATCAACATGACCGGTCTGATCCGGGTGCGGACGACGAAGGAGTTCGGTGAATCAACGGTCTCGAAAATACTCGAGCTGGTTGAGAATTCCAGCTCGCGCAAATCAAAATCCGAGAATTTCATCTCGAAATTTGCGCGGTATTACACACCCGCCGTCTGCTATGGCGCACTGGCGCTGGCGATTCTTCCGCCGCTGGTCCGGATGGGCTTCATGGGGCTTTCCCCGGAATGGGGCGACTGGATTTACCGCGCGCTGACCTTCCTGGTCATCAGCTGTCCATGCGCGCTGGTGATCAGCATTCCGCTGAGCTTTTTCGCAGGCATCGGCGGAGCAAGCAACGCCGGCGTTCTGGTGAAGGGCTCCAATTATCTGGAGACACTCTCCCAGGTGAAATGTGTTGTGTTTGACAAGACCGGCACGATGACGCAGGGCGTATTTGAGGTGAGCGGCGTCCATCACAGCAGCATCGATGAAGCTCAGCTGCTCGAATATGCAGCCCTCGCGGAAAGTGCTTCTTCGCACCCCATCAGCAAAAGTCTGCAGCGGGCATACGGCAAATCCATCGACCGCACCCGCGTCACGGACATCGAAGAAATCAGCGGCAACGGCGTCACCGCGACGGTTGACGGCAAGCCGGTCGCGGCCGGAAACGCAAAATTGATGAACCGCCTCGGCATTTCCTATAAGGAATGTCACCACGTCGGAACGGTGGTACATATCGCGATTGACGGCGCGTATGCAGGGCATATCCTGATCTCCGATCTCGTAAAGCCGACTGCAAAGGAATCGATCCAGAGCCTGAAAAAAGCCGGAGTCACAAAGACTGTCATGCTCACCGGCGATTCGCGTCCCGTCGCGGAACAGGTCGCATCCGAGCTGGGGTTTGACGAAGTGTACAGCGAGCTGCTGCCCGCCGATAAAGTGGCTAAAGTGGAGGAATTGCTGGCAGAGAAAAGCGACAAGCAAAAGCTGGCGTTCGTCGGCGACGGCATCAACGACGCACCGGTGCTCTCCCGCGCCGATATCGGCATCGCCATGGGCGCCATGGGCTCCGACGCCGCAATCGAAGCGGCGGATGTCGTTCTGATGGACGATGACCCGCTCAAGGTCGCGAAGGCGATCCGCATCTCCCGAAAATGTCTGCGCATTGTATATCAGAACATTTATTTTGCGATCGGCGTCAAGGCTATCTGCCTGGTGCTGGGTGCACTCGGCATTGCCAATATGTGGATGGCCATCTTCGCAGACGTCGGCGTCATGATTCTTGCCGTTCTGAACGCCATCCGGGCCCTGTTTGTAAAGAAACTCTGATGCGTCCTCCTGCTGCTCTGGTTGTTCTCAAGGACGGCAGGTGTGAGATGCGCAGAACCCGGCAAGGCATATCCCATGCGAAGCGTGGGATGCCCGCTCCCCACAATCGATGATTGGGGGCATACCCCGGCGAGGGAATATCCCATGCGAAGCGTGGGATGCCACCCGGCGAGGGTGTCTTGCGGATTGGATGTACTAATATACATGATCCTGGAGGAACTATGTCTGAAAAAATAAACGCAAATGACTGCTGCGGCTGTGATGAATACGAGATTCATGAGAATCTTCTGAAAATCGTGAATGAGACCATACCGGACGAGACGAAGCTGTATGACCTCGCTGAACTGTTCAAGGTGTTTGGCGACTCAACCCGCATACGCATCCTGTATGTCCTGTTCGAGGCTGAGGTATGTGTCTGCGACCTCGCTTCCGCTCTGAATATGAACCAGTCCGCGATTTCCCATCAGCTGCGGATTTTGAAAACGAACCGTCTCGTAAAGAGCCGCAGAGAAGGCAAATCGGTCTTTTACTCCCTTGCTGACGACCATGTGAGAACCATCCTCGCACAGGGGGAGGAACATATAAACGAAGAGTAATGCAATTGGGAGAAGCGATTCTCCCAATCTTTTATTTTACAGGAAATCTTGTTTCCGTAAAGCAAACACGCTCCGCGAGAATGCGCCAGGATGCTTTTTTGTACACAGGCGCGAATAAAAAATACTTTCTATATTATTTTACAAAAATTATGGTTGAGAAGCCACTAACAATTTGGTATACTTAGTTCATAAAGCGAAAGTCTGTAACCGCTCAGAAGTTCTGGCCGGATGTGCCTCCCTGAGCGGTTATAATTTGTTGCTAAAATCTGTTTGCAGAAAACCAAAAAAAGGAAGGCGTTACCTATGCTGTCCAGAGAAAATGAATCATCCAGGAAAGAAATAACCGATTCTGAAATACAGCTTCAAAAAGCACTCGAAAATCACGAATTTATTGTTTATTACCAGCCCCAGTACAAGGCCATCCGCGGCCATCTCGCCAGTGCAGAAGCACTCGCCCGGTGGAAAAAGCCCGATGGAAGCATCGGAATGCCCTATGAGTTTATCCCTTATATGGAAAAAAGCAGTCTCATCTGTGAGCTCGACTGGCAGATTCTGCACGAGGTCTGCCGTTTTTTGAAGAAGCGGATTGACGCAAACGAGGAAGTGGTTCCCATCGCGGTCAATTTTTCCAGAAATCATCTGGATGAAGACGATTTTGCATCGATGCTCTGCGCCAGAACAGACGAAGCGCAGATTCCTCATGAACTGATTCATGTGGAGATCACAGAATCCTCTCTGGTGAATGATTCTGAACGGATCATCGCCCTCGTCGCATCCGTCCGGGCGCACGGTTTCCATGTTGCCATTGATGATTTCGGCAGCGGCCTGTCTTCTCTTAGTATGGTAAAAGATGTCGACGCGGATATTCTGAAGATTGACCGTTCTCTTCTTTCCGGCGATCTCAATAACGACAAGGACCGCATTGTACTGGAAAGTATTTATGATTTCGCAAACCGCCTGCGGCTGACAACAGTGGCGGAGGGCGTAGAGACCCGCGAGCAGCTGGGGTTCCTGCGCACCTGCGGCTGTGACCTGATCCAGGGCTACCTGTTCGCAAAGCCGATGCCGGAGGATGAATTCGCCCGGATCTGCAGCAGACAGGCGACCGCTTCCGGGATGCACGAAAATGACTCCGCGGATATTCTGAGCGTTCAGCCGCGCTCAAGAGCCATGCAGCTGCTCGCAGAAGTTATTTTCAAAAAATATCCTCTCGTGATTTTCTCAAATCTGACACGCAACAGCTATTATATGATGACCTATGACAATTTCACGACGACCTCCTGCCCTCCCGCCGGAGTCTTCGACGAGCTGATCGAGCACGGCGCATCGTCCATGCACCCAGAGGATCAGCAGCGGTTCGCCGACACGTTTCACAGCAGCTCGCTGCTCGCTGCGTACAAGGCCGGCAAGGAATGTGTATGCATCGTCACCAGACAGTTAGGAGACGATGGGATTTCCCGCATGGTGGAGACCGCGGATTGTTTTGTAAAAAGTCCGGATTCCGATGACATCCTCGTAATCACACTTTGTCAGAATGTATGAGCATCTCCCCCCCGTTACCGAAGAAAGGAGATGCTCCGACAAGGTTCCGTAAACATGCACCGCAATGTTTTTCAAAAGGCTTCAGGAAGTATGCAGCCCGCGCTTTACAGCCGGGGCAATGGACACAGACGGGTCATAATACGGGATCAAGGTTGCCTGCAATGCATGGTAAAGGTCGGATTTTCCCGGCCACACCGTGCCGATTACCTGATTGTTCCGGTCGAGCTGATGGAACCAGGAGCCATTTACATGGTCGAGCACCTTCTCGTCCAGGTACTGCATAAACTGCGCGTAATCCTCCGCATATTTCTCCTTACCGGTCGCCCGGTACAGCGTCGCGGAGGTATTGATCGCCTCTGCGAGCGTCCAGTGCATCCGGTCATGGACCACCGGTGTGCCGTTCCAGTCGGTCGTATAAACGATTCCCGGCGCGCCGTCCGCATTCCAGGCATCCTCCACAGCCCGGTTATACAGATGTTCTGCCGCATCGATGTATTTCGCGGGCTGCCGCCAGCTCTCCCCAACGACACCGGTCCGTTCTTCAAAAACCGGCACAGAGAGTGCCCACTGCGTAATCAGTCTTGCCCACTCGATGCCGTGCCCCGGAGTCGCTCCGTAAGGCTTAAACTGATCATCCGGGCGGTCTTTGTTGCATTCCAGATCCGGCTGCCAGTCCTCTGTAAAATGCTCCGGAATCCGCCAGTTATTCGCGATCGCCCAGTCCAGCACATGATCAATAATGCGCTCGGCACGCACCCGGTATTCCTCATTTCCGATAGCATCCGCTGCCGCCAGAAACGCTTCGACCGTATGCATATTCGCGTTCAGGCCGCGATATTCGCTCAACTCGGTAAATTCCGTGTTCCACGTATCACAGGAAAGTCCCTCTTCTTCATTCCAGAAATGATTCTCATAAACAATCAGCGCTTCCTTCAAAAGCTCCTGCGCGCCCGGCCTCCCGGCAAGAACCGCAGAGGATGCCGCCAGAATCACAAACGCGTGCGCATAGCACTGTTTCGTGGGTAAAATCGAACCGTCCGCATTCAGCCCTGCGTACCATCCCCCGTTTTTCGAATCATGCAGCTCTCCCATCAGGCCCTTCAGCGCCGCGTCTGCAAGCGCCTCGCTGCCCTTGTGCCCAAGAAAGCAGCCCAGACTGTAAACATGCGCCATCCGGCTTGTAATCCAGGTCTCCCGGCTTCGTTCCTTCCATGGCGTTCCGTCATCCCCCAGATAGTACGAGCTGCCGCCCGGCGATGGAAACCGATGTCCAAAATTTAAAAGTCCTTCCCGGATATCAGCCAGAAACGCCTGATTTTCCTCCGTATCGATCTGGTATTTCGCATTTTTTTCGCCCATATTCATCCTCCGATTCCCTTTTTCTTTCCTGTATAAAACACTACATCTATCTGAAATCAACCGAACAGACAGTTGATTCCCCGGTGCTTCCATCTATCGCAAAAACAGATGAATCAATTTATCATAAAGCTTTTTATAAGGCTGGTAACGCATCGGCAGATCAAGCCAGAGCTTTTTATCGACAATGCTCTTTTCGTGAGAAAAGGTATCAAACCCTTTTTTCCCGTGATAAGAGCCCATCCCGCTCTCTCCAAAGCCGCCAAAGCCCATCTCACTTGTCGCCAGATGGATGACCGTATCATTGATGCAGCCGCCGCCAAAGCCGCACTTAGCAGTCACCATACGCACTGCGCCCCTGCTGCGCGTAAACAGATACAGCGCCAGCGGATGCTCCATAGAATTGATTTTCGCAACCGCCGCATCCAGGGACTCGTAGGTAAGCACCGGCAGCACCGGACCAAAGATTTCCTCCTGCATAACCGGGTCATCAAATGTGACATTATCCATCACTGTCGGCTCAATCTGGAGCGTATCTGCATGGAAATGCCCGCCAATCACGATACGGGCGCCCGTTTTCCGAGTGTGCGCTTCGACATCCGGTTCTGAATCCCTTCCAGGCTGCCCCTCCTGGTTCAAATCCGTTTTACCCATCAGTCCAAGAATCCGGTCAAAATGCTTCCGGCTGATGATTTTTCCATAATCCGGTTTCTGCAGCGGAGATTTCCCAAACTGCTTTCGAATCTGGAGGCGGATCTGAGCGATCAGCTCATCCTTCACCGCCGGATCGCAGTAAATATAGTCCGGCGCCACGCAGGTCTGTCCGCAGTTTAAAAACTTTCCGAACACAATCCGTTTCGCGGCCAGCCGGATGTTCGCGGTCCGATCTACGATACAGGGGCTTTTCCCGCCGAGCTCCAGCGTTACCGGCGTCAGATGCTCCGCGGCACGGTGCATTACCTCACGGCCAACAGTCTTGCTTCCGGTAAAGAAAATATAGTCAAAATGCTCCCGCAGCAAATACTGATTCTCCTCCCGGCCGCCCGTAATGACTGCCACATACGACTCATCAAAACAGGAACGGATCAGCCGCGCAATCACTGCACTCGTATTCGGCGAATAAGCGCTCGGCTTAAGCACCACCGTATTTCCCGCCGCAAGCGCATCCACGAGCGGGTCAATAGAAAGCAGAAACGGATAATTCCAGGGGCTCATAATCAGCACCACACCATACGGCGACGGCTTAGTATAGCTTCTGGACGCAAACTGCGCCAGAGGCGTCCACACGGTCTTTTCCTTCGCGAATGCTCTTGTATGCTTCTGCATATAGCTGATTTCGCTTAAAGAAAGCCCTGTCTCACACATATAGCTCTCAAACGCACTCTTGCCAAGATCCCTTTCAATCGCGTCATTGATTTCCTGCTCGTGCTTCTCAATACAGGCTTTCAGTCTCCCAATCGCGCTCAGGCGGTGTTCTACATTCAAAGTCGCGCCGGAGAAAAAATATTTCCGCTGCTTCTCCACAATCTGGCGAATCTCTGTTTCCGTCACTTTGCCACTTCCCTTCATTTATTTTTAATCGTTACCCTTTCATAAATCCGCTCCAACTCCTTCGCATCCATCAGCACCGGCACCGGATACAATGGATTCGCCTCCTTGTCCGCATAGCGGGCCATCTTAGGAATGTCCTCTTTTTGAATCTCCGGGACGGTATCGCCAATGCCAAATCGTTTCTTCATATCCCTGATTGCCTGGATGAATGCCTTCGCCGCTTCCTCCTCCGGGACCGTCTCATCCGCGATTCCCGCCGCGATCGCCAGCTTTGCAAGCTTTCCATAAATACAGGAGCCATATTCCTCCAGCACAAACGGGAGCAGAATCGCGTTTGCAAGGCCGTGCGGCACATTGTACTGACCGCCGAGCGAATGAGCGACCGCGTGAACATAGCCTACATAGGATTTTGTAAACGCGCAGCCGGCATAATAAGAGGCACGGAGCATATTTCGTCTTGCTCTCAGATTCCGGCCATTCGTATAGGCCTCGTCCAGATTTTCAAAAATCAGCTTCACCGCCTGCTCCGCATCCCTGCGTGTACCTCTGGTCGTCGTATTTCCAATATAGGCTTCCACCGCGTGGGTCAGCGCATCCATCCCTGTTGTCGCCGTAATCGATGGCGGCAGGCTCAGAGTCACCTTCGGATCAAGCACTGCATAGCGCGGAATCAGGCTGAAGTCATTGATGACGTATTTATGCCGTGTCTCATCATCCACGATGACGCAGGCCAGCGTCGTCTCGGAGCCGGTTCCCGCCGTCGTCGGCACCGCAACCAGCAGCGGCAGACGCGCATGCACCCGCAGAATTCCCTTCATCCTTGAGAGCGGCTGACGCGGCTTCGCGACCCGCGCCCCGACCGCTTTCGCGCAGTCCATACTGGAGCCGCCGCCAAAACCGATGATGGCCTCACAGAACCCTGCATGATAGAGCTCCAATGCTTCCGCCACATTTGCCGTGGTCGGATTTGCCGCTGTTTTGTCATACATGGCATAAAAAATTCCATTTTTCTTAAGCGCCTGTTCCAGATCCTTCGTCAGCCCCAGCGCAGCAATGCCCGGATCCGTGACAATCAGCACCCGGCTGCATTTTTTTCTGCGAAAAAGCTCCGGCAGCTGATTCACAGAACCGATCCGCTTCGGATTTCGATAGGGAAGAAACGGCAGCGCAATTTTAAAAACAGTCTGAAACGCGCGGCAGTAAATTTTTTTCAAAGGGTTCATACTGTACTCCTGTTCTGCACTGTTTCGACAAAGTACACAGTGCAATCTGAGATCCTTCCATGCTTTTTTATGAATCGGCCAGCTGTCCGCTCTTCGCGTCAAGCAGCTGCTCATAGGTAACTCCGTATTTTTCCGCAATATCCTGTGCATAAGACTTTCCGCCCGGCGGCGCGACCTTTACCCGGTAAGAACGGTTTCCTTCGTCAGCAACCACCACCAGACTTGCGATCCGGCTGTCGCCGCCCTCCTCCCGGTTCAGCTCATCCAGCTCCGTCGCCAGCTTGTGCATATGCGTATTATAAATGGTCCGCACGCCGAGCCGGCGCAGCACCCGGGTCACATCCCGCGCGATGAAATATCCCTCTTCAAACGAGGTCGTAGAAAACGATTCATTGAGCAGCAGCAGGCTGCGTGAGGTCGCCGCGGCAAACAGATCACGAAAACGGCTGGATTCCTCCCCAAGCCGTCCCAGATCCATGGTCTGGTTTTCATCCGCAGGATAATGGGTAAAAATATTATCCGCCGGACTAAATGCAAAGGATTCGGCCGGCACATACAGTCCGCACTGCGCGAGCAGAAAGGCCAGCCCGACCGCCTGCGTGATCGTTGTCTTGCCGCCCCGGTTCGCTCCGGTCAGAATATAGATCCGGTGCTCCGCGGAAAAGTCCAGATCATTTGGCACGATCGCATCCGCCGGTTCCCCCTTTTCAAACATGGACTGCGCCAGCTTGAAATTGTACAGGCCGCGGGCGTTCATCCCGCGCTCCTCCGGATCCCGGATCTGCGGCTTGGTAAACACATAGCCCGCCTTCTGCATTTTTTCAATATATTCCGCCCAGCGGATATAAAACAGAAACTCCGGAATCAATGCGGATATCGTGTGGGTACTCACCGATACATGTCTGGAAAGCACCGACTTTAATTTTTTCACCGTGCGGGTAAGCAGGGCGCTGATGGCGCGGTCCAGGGTCCGGATCACATCACCGCCTCGGCTGTCGTCCGCGACCGTCGCCATCCCTGCCGCAAGCAACGGATTCTGCCGCATGGCGCCGAAGCGTCCGATGGCCTCAGCGTTATCCGAAAAATCCGTTCCCCCCGCCGTCCGGAAGCTCATATTCCCATTCCACTGTGTATCCGGCTGGATCTCATCCTTCCGGTTCAGGAAATCACAGAAATTCGAAATCACTCCGGATTTGGTAAAGGGTTTCTCATTGATGGAAACAATCCCCGTCTCCACCGGTTCAAACCGGTCATTCAGATTCACGCCCAGCGTCACGCTTTTGACCTTTGCCGCATCCACCTTCAGGTTGTCAATATCCTTTTTGAGCTCCGCGAATCCATTGTCTTCATAGAGGACGCGCACATACTCCCTCAGATTCTTCAGTCCCTCTGAGGCGATCGCATTCTCACTCAGAACCTCATAAATGGCCTGAACGCACTGTATGTACTCATTCATCTCGTCCAGCCGGTGTACCAGCTCCCACACACCGGCAGCGTCCGACCCCTTATCAAAGCTTCCGTAGGTTTTCAGAAAATCCACGCGGTCGAGCAGCTTCTGCATCTGCTCTCTCAGCTTCGGAAACCGGAGGATATCCTCAAACACATCGCAGCGATACCTCACAACCTCCGGATCACCCGAAATGCGCTCCATTGTCCGCCGCAGCAGATTCCGCTCCGCCTCCAGCTTCGTCAGCTTCTCGCACAGGGTATCTACCGAAAGGTCATGAAAGGTCGCCTCCGGCAGTTTTCGTTCCGATGCGCCCTTCCCGGGCGGAAAAAGCAGGCTCAGATCTTCCATGATGTGCTCCTTTCTCATAATCAGTGAAGTGGCGGCCGGTTATCCGGACTATTCAGAACAGCACCTGTCTTTCTTTTTGATGCTGTTCTGAACTGGTTATAACATGTTTTCGATGAAGATCCCATACCCTTTGGCCGGATCCGCGACAAAAACATGGGTCACTGCGCCAATCAGACGCCCGTTCTGCAGAATCGGCGAGCCGGACATCCCCTGCACAATGCCGCCGGTGAGCTCTAGCAAATCCGGATCGGTCACTTCAATCACCATGCCTTTGTTCACATCGCTGTCATTTGGCCGCACCTCTTTGATCTCCGCCTCATATTCCCGGCACGTCCCATCAACCGTGCACAGGATCGATGCTGCTCCCTCCTCGACCTCCTGCTTGAACGCCGTCTCATACAGGGTCTGATCGGATACAGCCTGTGAAAAGCCAGTGATGCTGCCGTAAATCCCGTTTTCCAGATTCGTTTCGATGGTTCCAATCCGGTTGTTTTCACTGTAGTGGATGATTCCGGAAAGCTCTCCCGGCGTTCCGGCCGTGCCTTTCACCACGGATACCACCTCCGCGCTGTAAAGGGCCCCGCTCTGAATGTTCAAAAGCTCGGCCGTATCTACGTCACTGATGCCATGTCCGAGCGCACCGAAGCGTCCCTCCTCATCGATGTAGGTAAGCGTCCCGATGCCCTGTGTGTCATTGCGAACCCAGATCCCCGCCTTGTATTCCCCGTCCGAATCCATGACAGGCACCACCTTCAGGCTGATCTGCTCCCCCGCACGCTCTACATCCAGTACCAGTGCTTCACCCGCGCACGATAAGATGCTGTCAACCAACTCCTCCTTGGTCGTGACGGACTTGCCATTTACCGCCTGGATATAATCACCGGTTTTTACAATATGCTCCGCCGGACAGCAGGTACTGCCATCTGCAGAAACAATGCTTCCGGTGTCCACCACAAAGACACCGTCTGTCTCCAGATAAATTCCGATCGGTGTCCCGCCCAGATACACCTTTTTCCGCTCGGCCGCCTGTGCGCTGCTCTCTACCTGCGTCAGATCCGCATCGTTATTACCAAACACGATCCATCCGCAAACTGCCAGTGACACCATACTCAAAAGCAAAAGTGAGCAGACAAAGTTTTTATAGCGCCCGCCAAATGCGCAGCATTTCTTATCATGCGGGCGCGTCCTGCCGCCGAGTCCTGACGAGGGGGCGTTTCCATAGCGCCCGCCAGATGCACGGCTATTATCTTTTTCCCTGACATTCATCCTTCGCACCTCACTTCAAAATACAGAGACTTCGTTTCTGCCCCTGCTGTGCATCAGCTGCAAAAACAGTCTCTGCATTCAGTATGCGGAATTCTGTCAGTTCAACACTGGTATATTTTACTTATCCTTAAGCCGCGCCGCCAGTTCCTTCATTTCCCGCGCGTTATCAAGCACCGTATCCGTAATCTCTGCGCCGCCCAGAATTCTGGCTAGCTCCCGGATGCTCTCTTCCTCTGTGAGAAGTCCGATATTGGTCACGGTCTTGCTGTCGGCGGGCTTTTTTTCAATAATGTAATGCCGGTCTGCCATCGCTGCGATCTGTGCGAGGTGCGTGATACAGAGAATCTGATGGGACCCGGCAATTACTGCCATTTTTTCCGACACCTTCTGTGCAGTCCGTCCGCTGATGCCGCTGTCAATTTCGTCAAAAATCAAAGTTTCAATGTTATCCTTATCCGCCATGACTGCCTTGATGGCAAGCATGATACGCGAAAGCTCACCGCCGGACGCCACACTTCCAAGCGGACGCAGCGGCAGCCCCGGATTCATGGAAATCTGAAAGCAGACTGCATCCAGACCGTCCTCCTGCGGCTCCGGCAGTTCCCGGAAGGTAATCTCAAACTGCACATCAAGAAAATTCAGATCAACCAGCGCCGCGCGGATCTGCTTTGAGAGCACCTGTGCATATTGTTTCCGGACATTCGATAAGTTAGCCGCAGTCGCAAGCAGAGTCCGGCTGCTCTCCTCCATCGTACCACGCAGCGTAGAAAGATGCTCCTCGTAGTTCATCAGAATATCGACGCGTTCCTCTTTTTCCCGGCAGGCTGCGAGAATTTCTTCAATCGAATTGCCGTATTTTGATTTTAAATGATTGATCAGATCCAGGCGCTCCTCCGTCTCGCGAAGCTGCTGCGGGTCAAAAACCAAATCGTCCATATATCCGGAAAGACTGCGGTTAAATTCGCCAAGCAGCGATTCGATATCCTCCAGTGTGGCGCCAAGCTCCTCAAGTGTACCGTCATAGCCGCGAATCGATGAAAGTGCGCGAACCGCTCTGCCAATCAGATCCTGCGCGCCGCCATCATCCCCGGCACCGGTCAGATTGCCCGTCTCTGAAAGCGCTTCCATGATTTTCTGTCCATTGCTCATAAGACGGTAGCTGTTTTCCAGCTCCTCGTCCTCCCCCGGGCGCAGCGCGGCTGCCTGAATCTCCTGGATCTCATACTTCAGAAAATCCAGCTCCTTTGCCCGGTCCTGATCCGAAGCGGACGCCTGCTCCCACTCACGCTTCGCCTTCTGATAGGCGCGGTGCTGTTCGCGGCAAACCGCCAGAAGCGGCGCTGTCTCCTTCCTTGCAAATGAATCCAGAATGGTCAGATGATTTTTCTCATAAAGCAGCGACTGGTGCTCGTGCTGCCCGTGAATGTCTATCAGCTCCCCGGCCAGATTGCGCACAAAAGAAACCGGTACCGTCTCACCGTTAATCTTGCTGGTACTGCGCCCGCTCTTATACTTGCGCGTCAGGATCACCTCGCCGTCCTCAAATGGCAGATCCTGCTTCTTCAGCAATTCCCGGACGCGCGGATTCTCTGTCGTAAAAATCAGCTCTACCAGCGCGTAGTCCGCGTCCTCCGGTACATAGTCTTTAAAATTCCCCGTTCCCAGCGCAATATTCACGGAGCCGATGACAATCGACTTGCCCGCGCCGGTCTCTCCGGTCAGAATGTTCAGCCCAGGGCCGAACTCCACCTCCGCCTCCCGGATCAGGGCCATGTTTTTCACATGTAAACTCGCCAGCATGTTATTCCCCCACTATTCTCCGAATCTTCTCCATAACCAGCAGCGTGTCGTCCGAGCTGCGGTTTGCACACATAATCGTATCATCCCCGGCGATGCAGCCGGCCACTTCAGCCCAGTGCATCGCATCAATGGCCGCCGCAACCGCCATCGCCATCCCGGAAACCGTCTTCACGACCAGAATATTCTGCGCCATCTCCATGGATACAAACCCATCCTTCAGAACGCGCAGATAACGCTTCGCATCCTCCGCATCCTGCGGCTGCATCAGAGCATATTTCTGTCTCCCGCCGGCAGCAGGTACCTTTGTAAGCCGCAGCTCGCGGATATCTCTGGAAACAGTCGCCTGCGTGACCTGGAATCCCTCTTTTTTCAGATGCTCCGCCAGCTCCTCCTGCGTCTCGATATCATATTTCCCAATCAGATCAATGATTTTTGCATGCCGCCCGATTTTCATGCTTTGCTACCCCCGCTGTGACAGTTCTCTGCTTAAGCTACTTATTCATCTTCTCTCTGAGCAGCTCCAGAAAGCTTGTATTTTTCGTCTTGATCAGCTGCGTTCTCTTCCCGGCACGCGTGATCGATATCCGGTCCCCGGCATTGAGCTTCACAGAGGTATCCCCGTCAAAGGTAGCCTCTGCGCCATCTGTAGCATCCTCTTCATGTCCGGAGCCAATCTCGACCACCACCTCGACATCCGGCGGCAGCACGATCGGCCTTGCGTTCATGGTGTGCGGCGCGATCGCAGTCAAAAGCAGCATGGAGGAAGCCGGCGATATAATCGGGCCTCCGACGGAAAGGCTGTACCCGGTGGAGCCGGTCGGCGTCGAAACGATGATTCCATCCGCCGCATAGGAATACAAAAAGGTCCCATCCACATAAATGTTAAAATCCACCACGCGCATTCTGCCGTTCCTGGTAATGACGATATCGTTAAGTGCCATATCGCTCATCAATACACGGTCCTGATGCCAGGCCGCGCCGCTTAACATCATCCGTTCCTCTATCACATACTCATCTGCAATGAGGCCATCCAAGACCTCCGGAAGGTTTTTCCGATCTACCTCAGCCAGATACCCCAGCGTTCCCATATTCACGCCCAAAAGCGGAAGCCTCCGTCCTACGAGATCGCGTGCCGCGTGAAGCAGCGTGCCGTCGCCTCCGAGCACCAATACGCACTCGACATCCTCCGGAATCCGTTTCGCGTCCGTATAATGATACTGCCCGCGAGCCGTCTTTCCCCCGCGTCCGCGCAGATAACAGGTCCTGCCGCGGTCGCTCAGATATTTCCGGATATATTTGGCCGTCTCCTGCCCCGGATCCTTCTGTTCATTTGAAATCACGTAAAACACATTCATGAGCTACCTCTTTATGCATGACCTATCATTCTGCCAGCTACAGGAAAGCTTCCGGCAATCAGGCAACCGCGCATCCGACACGCAAAGTGCAAAGGACATAACGATGTTCGTCCTTAATCCAGCTTCTCGTGCGCCTCCGCCACGGTCCGGGCAATCATTTCGGGATCAACCGTAACGTCTGAATTTTCTCTCCCTGATAGTTTCTCTTCCGGCATCCCTGCTTCTGGCACAACACTCTCCGGAGACTTATCGTCATCGGCCTGCATTCGACCGGAAACCCCTGCCTCCGGCCGCTTCTTCAGCCACACGAGATACTCAATGTTTCCCTCCGGACCTTTGACCGGAGAATACGTCAGTGCCTGCGCCAAAAGTCCGATTCCGACCGCATACGCAATCACTCTGCGAATGACCTCCTCGTGTACCTTCGGATCCCGGACAACTCCTTTTTTGCCAACCTTTTCCCGCCCGGCCTCAAACTGCGGCTTGATAAGGCAAATGATGTCACCATCCGCAGTCATCAGCTCCCGCACCGGGCCAAGCACCTTGGTCAGGGAAATAAACGAGACGTCTATGGATACAAAGGAAGGCGGCTCATCGATGTCCTCCGGCACCACATAACGGATGTTCGTCCGCTCCATGCAGACGACCCGCGGGTCATTGCGCAGTCCCCAGTCCAGCTGTCCGCGTCCGACATCGACGGCATAGACCTTTCTCGCGCCATTCTGAAGCATACAGTCGGTAAAACCGCCGGTGGAGGCTCCGACATCCATACAGACCTTTCCCTCCGGCGTCACCCCGGCAAATGTCTGCATCGCTTTTTCCAGCTTCAGACCGCCCCGGCTCACATAGCGAAGCTTTCCGCCTTTTACGGTGATTTCCGCCTCGGCGTCAACCATCGTACCGGCCTTGTCCTCGCGCTGTCCGCCAACCAGAACCTCCCCTGCCATAATCAGTGCCTTCGCCTTTTCCCGCGAAGGCGCCAGATTTTGCTGCACCATCAAAACATCCAGACGCTCTTTACTCATCGTCCAATCCTCTTAAAACACGCATAACCAGCTCCTCCGACTCCTGCTCACGGACTACAGCGCTTACCCATCCCCTATCGCTTAACGCGAGAATCGCAGGCCATTAAATCCCGCCCGCTCACCACATGCCACTAATCACTATCCACCAACCACTAACCACTATCCACCAACCACTAACCACTATCCACTATCCACTAACCACTAACCACTAACCACTATCACGGCAGATACTCCGCCACAATTTTCTTAAAGATGGAGACGGCATCAATGCAGGCCTCCGCTTTGAGTACATCCACGTTCCCATGCTCGATGTAATCATCCGGAAGCGCGATCTGCATGACACGTACATCTGCCTGTACATCACTATAGTATTCAAGTACCTTTTCACCAAACCCGCCTGTGCGGACATTCTCCTCCATCGTTACAATCAGGCTGTGATCCTTCGCCAGATAAGAAAGCATTTCCTCGTCAACCGGCTTTACAAACCGCGCGTTCACAATGGTACAGCCATAGCCCAGATTTTTCAGCAGTGCGCGCACCTCCAGCGCTGTTTTCACCATGCTGCCGACCGCCACCAGCGCAAGGGAGCATTCGTCATAGATAATTTCACTTTTCCCATAGACAATCGGCTCACGAAATTCCTGCAGGCCATCATAGGCCTCTCCTCTCGGATAGCGCAAAGCAATCGGCCCCTCGTAGGCAATCGCGTACTTCAGCATATCCGCAAGCTCCCATTTGTTCTTCGGAGCCATCACACACATATTCGGAATCTCTGACAGGTAAGACAGATCAAAAATCCCCTGATGGGTCTCGCCGTCGCTGCCGACCAGTCCGGCCCGGTCAATCGCAAACACGACCGGAAGATTCTGGATACAGACGTCATGAATGATCTGATCGTAAGCCCGCTGCAAAAAAGAGGAATAGACGGCCACCACAGGCTTGAGTCCTCCTGCCGCCAGCCCGGCGGCAAACGTTACCGCGTGCGCCTCGGCTATTCCCACATCAAAAAAGCGGTCTCTGTACATATTGCGGAAACGCTTCAGGCCAGTGCCGTCCGGCATCGCAGCTGTCACCGCCACAAGCTTCGGCTCCCGGGCGCCCATTTTGCACATAACCGTGGAAAATACATCCGTGTACGCCGCCTTTTTCTTTCGCGCTGCCGGCAGACCGGTCGCAGGGTCAAACGGCTCCGCGCCATGGAAGCGCGCCGGCATGCGCTCTGCCGGCTCATAGCCTTTGCCTTTTTTGGTAACCACATGGACAAGCACCGCGCCGTTCACACGCTTCGCATCATTCAGCACCCGCTGCACCTGCGCGATATTATGGCCGTCCACTGGCCCCAGATAGGTCAGCCCCATCTCTTCAAAAAACATTCCAGGCACAATCATCTGTTTGAGACCCTGCTTGGTCCTGCGGATGCCACGCACCAGCGGGTCGCCGTAAACCGGAATTTTGTTTAGTTTGTTTTCCAGATCCGCTTTAAACTTTGTATAAGACTGCGCCGTCCGGATATTGCCCAGATAAGCAGAGATTCCGCCGACATTTTCCGATATGGACATATTGTTGTCATTTAAGACAATGATAAAATTCGTTTTCAGCTGTGCCGCATTGTTCAGTGCCTCGTATGCCATGCCGCCCGTGAGTGCGCCATCCCCGATCACCGAGACGACCGTATAATCCTCTCCCTGAATATCACGCGCGCAGACGTACCCGAGGCCCGCAGAAACCGAAGTTGAGCTGTGTCCGGTGTCAAATGCGTCGCAGTCGCTCTCCTTGCGTTTCGGGAATCCGCTCATTCCCCCGTACTTGCGCAGCTGATCGAATCCGGCCTTGCGCCCGGTCAGAATCTTATGCGTGTATGACTGGTGACCGACATCCCAGATCAGCTTATCCTGCGGCAGATCCAGTGCCAGATGAAGCGCCATCGTCAGCTCCACCACACCCAGGTTCGACGCCAGATGCCCGCCGGTCTCACTGATTTTCTGAATCAGGAAATCCCGGATCTCCTGCGCGAGAGCCGGTAAGTCCTTCCGGTCGATTTTTTTAATGTCATTTACTTCCTGAATCTGTTCCAGAAAAATATGCGCCGCCTCCCCGCTTTTGTACATTATAAATAAAAGGTATCTGTTCAGACTGTCCGATGTATCAGGTTCAGGATCAGTTCATCGAGAAATTCATTCTCATAAGGCAGCTCTCTCAACAGCCGCACCGCCTCTCTGGAGTACCGCTCGACGTCCTCCCTCGCCTGTTCAAGACCATGGACACTCACCCAGGTCGTCTTCTGGTTTTTCTCATCGCTGTTCACCGGCTTTCCCAGATCTTCCTGATTGCCGGTCACGTCCAGAATATCGTCCTGAATCTGGAACGCCATCCCAATGCAGCGTGCCGCCGCTTCGACCTGCTCCAGCTCCTGCGCGGATGCACCGGCCAGTGCCGCTCCGACCATCATGGATGCTTCAATCAGGGCGCCGGTCTTCATGCTGTAGATAAAATACAGCTGCTCGTCCGTCAGCGGTTTCCCCACATATTCCACATCCACCGACTGTCCGCCAAGCATCCCATACGCGCCGGTCTTTCTGGTCAGGATCTCAAATGCGCGCGCCACATCCGGGTTGCCCGGATCTTCCGAAAATGCTTTCGCAGCCGTCTCATAAGCCAGGTTCAAAAGAGCGTCCCCGGCGAGTATGGCCATCGCCTCACCATAGACCACATGGGTCGTCTTTTTGCCCCGGCGGTATTCATCATTGTCCAGCGCGGGCAGATCATCATGGATCAGAGAATGGGTATGAATCATCTCGATCGCTGCCATAAACGGGCGGATCGCCCCGGAGGTCCCGCCAAACATCGCATAGGTCTGCTGCATCAGAAGCGGACGGAGCTTTTTGCCGCCGACCAGCATACTGTAATCCAGGGCATCCAAAAGCGTCCGCTGGAACCCCTCCGCCTCCGGCAGATATCCCTCAATAATGCTCCTGATCTCCGTCACGCGCTTTTTCATCTGATCGTCAAAATTCGTCAAATCCACCATCTCCATTCATTACCAGAATCTTCTTTTCCACAGTATCGATCTTCTCATTGCACCTGCGCAAAAGCTCCACTCCCTGCTGATACAGGGTAAATGCCTCCTCAAGAGGAATCTCCCTGTCCTCCATGCGGGATAGCAGCCCATCCAGCTTTTCAAAAGATTCCTCCAGGGAAAGTTCCGAATCCGTCGTCATTTCAGGTTCCATCATCGGCTCTGGCTGTTTCCCGTCATTGGTTCTCGTAATTGCCATTTTCCCGTCCTCCCTCATCGAATCCACCATTTCCCCGTCGTCTCCTTTTCCTCTTAAGGTAAGGAACTGTTACGAAATAACTGTGCATCTGGCACCGCCTAACGCGCGAATCAGAGACCGCAAAAGCCCCAACGCAGCCCTCGTGCGGCAAAAATCGGTTGTCGTACTACAATTGGATTTTCTCCACCTTTTTGGTCTCCGCCTCTATGCATCCGTCCCTGACATAAATGCGCAGCACCTCTCCAGGATAAACTCCCTGCACCGAATGCACGCGGCTTCCAGCCTCATCCGTGACACAGGCATAGCCCTGAGCCAGCTTTTCCAGCGGCGACACATTCTTCAGCTTCTCCGCATACAAAGCAAGCGCCGCTCTGCGCCTCTCCAGAAGCTGCTGCATACGGTTTTGGATCTCCTCTTCCAGATTCGAAAGCCGCTGCCGCTGTTCCCACACACGGGCAGCCGGCGATGCATGCTCCAGCCGCAGCCTGCGCATCTGCGCCCGCGTCCGGTTATCTGAAATCCGGCTTTTCATCAGCCGATCCAGAGACTCCCGGCGCATCTGCAGACTTTCCGCAATCGCCATCACATCCGGCACCGCCAGCTCCGCCGCCGCTGATGGCGTGGGCGCGCGCAAATCCGCCGCAAAATCCGCTATCGTTGTGTCCGTCTCATGCCCGACCGCCGAAATCACCGGCGTCCGGCATTCAAAAATCGCCCGGGCAACCACTTCCTCATTAAATGCCCACAAATCCTCAATCGAGCCGCCACCGCGCCCCACAATGATCACATCCAGCCCCAGCGCGTCCAAAGCGCGAAGCCCGTCTGCCACACTCTCCGCCGCGCCGTCGCCCTGTACCTTCGCCGGATAGAGGATTATCTGAATCCCCGGGCTGCGCCGCGTAGAGACATTGATAATATCGCGCACCGCCGCCCCGGTCGGGGCCGTCACAACGCCCAGCTTTCTCACAAATGCGGGAATCGGCTGTTTGTACTCAGGGGAAAACATCCCCATTTCCTCGAGCTCCTGCTTCAAAGCCAGGAACCGTTCATAGAGCATCCCCGCTCCGCTCTGCCGGACCCTGGAGACATACAGCTGGTATTTGCCATCTCTCTCATAGACGTTCACACTGCCGTCCGCCACGACCTGCATTCCGTCAGATAGCCGAAAAGCCAGTTCCCTTCTGGCACTGGCAAATAAAATACAGGCAATGGTTCCCGTCGCATCCTTCAGGGAAAAATAGATGTGTCCCGATGAGTGGTACTTGCAATTCGAGACCTCCCCCTGAATGCTGACCCGGTTCAGCACAAAATCCTGCGTGAACATATTTTTAATATAGCTGTTAATCTGTCCGACCGAATAAACCTTCTGACGCATCCTTTTACTCTCTCAGGTGAGCTTCGCCAATACCCCGTTTACGAACGACGCGGCATCGTCTCCGCCATACTTTTTCGCAAGCTCCACCGCCTCATTGATCGCCACCTTCACAGGAACGCCTTCATCATAAAGCATCTCAAATACCGCCAGACGCAGAATCGCCAGCTCCGCCTTTCCCATGCGGTCCGTTTTCCAGCCCTTTGCCACCTCATTGATCTTCGCATCAATCTCGTCAATGCGGCTCTTTATCTGGTCAAAGCGCTCCGTGATGGCCGCCCGGTCTTCCTCGCTAAATACGGCAAGCCCGGTCTCCTCATCCGGCAGAGCCGCCTCCTCAAAATAGCGTTCTACCTGCCCGGGGATCTCATCCATACTGTAAAAATCCCCGCAAAAAACAAGCTTAAATACATTTTCCCTGATTTCGCTTCTTTTCATTACTCACTCTCATCCATCTGTACATTCACAATCTTGACATTCACAGCCGCCACTGTCAGGCCAGTCATCATCTCGATTGCTGTCTTTACCTTCTCCTGAATCTGCGCGCTGGTATCCGGTACATTATAGCCGTAACGGATATTGACCGCCAGCGCCACCGTTACGGTCTTATCCTCCACCGTAATGCGAACGCCCTTCGACAGGCTCTTCATACTGAGCTTGTTGATCAGGTCACGCGTCACGTTGCCCGCCATCGAGGCAACGCCCTCCACCTCGGACGCGGCCAGGCCGGCAATCATTGCGACCACCTCGTCCGCGATGCGCACCTCGCCAAACTGCTCGTCATTTTCCAATTTATAGGTGTGAACCTCTGCGTTTTCCATAAAAAACCTCCGTGTGATTTTTCATTTTGATACTGTTCGGAACTGTTACGAACAAACAAACCACAGGCCGCCTGCCATGCTGTTCGGAACTGTTACTTCATGTTATAAATGTCCAACCATTATCTGTCAATATTTTTCTGAAAATTTGCCGGCAGCTCATCCTGCGGTATCTCTCAGCGCCCGAATTCCGCCAGGCGCAGACCCTCGTTTCGCTCCAGCACCATCCCGACGGACCAGCTGTTGATAAACAGAAGCAGCGGGCGTCCCTTGAGGTCGCGGATTTTCTTCATATCCGAGGTTCCGACCAGATGATCCAGGTCAATATCCTCATTCTCAATCCAGCGGATGTACTCGTAGGGCAGCATATCCATCCGGATCTCCACTTTATATTCATTCTCCAGGCGGTATTTGAGTACATCGAACTGCAGGACTCCGACGACACCTACAATAATCTCTTCCATGCCGGAGCCGGATTCCTGGAAAATCTGGATCGCGCCCTCCTGAGCAATCTGCGTGATACCCTTGACAAACTGCTTGCGCTTCATCGTATCCACCTGACGCACCCGCGCAAAATGCTCCGGCGCGAAGGTCGGGATGCCCTCGTAGGCAAACTTTTTGCCCGGCATACAGATTGTGTCGCCGATGGAAAAAATGCCCGGATCAAAGACGCCGATGATATCCCCGGCATAGGCCTCCTGCACAACATGCCGCTCCTGCGCCATCATCTGCTGCGGCTGTGACAGCCGCTGTGTCCGGTCGCCCTGCACATGATAAACCTCCATGCCCGCATCGAACCGGCCGGAGCAGATGCGCATGAAAGCCACGCGGTCGCGGTGTGCCTTGTTCATATTTGCCTGAATCTTAAACACAAACGCAGAAAAATCCTCTTTCATCGGGTCTATCATGCCGCAGTCCGCCTTGCGCGGCAGCGGCGGCGTCGTCATCTGAAGAAAATGCTTTAAAAACACCTCCACGCCGAAATTGGTCAGCGCAGAGCCAAAGAACACCGGTGAAAGCTCGCCCGTGCTCACCTTCTCCTGGTCAAATTCCGCGGAAGCCCCGTCCAGAAGCTCAATCTCCTCGAGAAGAGTTTCTTTATTATCCGTGCCAATGAATGCCTCCAGCTCCGGCGCGTCCACATCAATCTCCGTCGCCACGCCGGCTTTCGTCCCCTTCTGCGTATCCGTGAACGTCATCACCTTGCGGCTCGCCCGCTCGTAAACGCCTTTAAAATTCTTGCCCGAGCCGATCGGCCAGTTGATCGGGCAGGTCGCGATGCCCAGCTCCTTTTCAATCTCATCCAGCAGCTCGAACGTGTCATTCGCGTCGCGGTCAAGCTTGTTGATAAACGTAAAAATCGGAATATGACGCATCACGCAGACCTTGAACAGCTTGCGCGTCTGCGCCTCCACACCCTTCGACGCGTCAATCACCATCACCGCCGAATCCGCCGCCATCAACGTCCGGTACGTATCCTCAGAAAAGTCCTGATGACCCGGTGTATCCAAAATATTGATACAGTATCCGTCGTAATTAAACTGCAGCACCGATGAGGTCACCGAGATACCTCTCTCCTTCTCAATCTCCATCCAGTCCGAAACTGCATGACGTGCCGTCGCCTTTCCCTTCACAGACCCAGCGAGATTGATTGCCCCGCCATAGAGCAAAAACTTCTCCGTCAGGGTCGTCTTACCCGCATCCGGGTGCGAAATAATAGCAAACGTGCGCCGCTTTGAAATCTCATGTCCTGCATCGCTTTTTGATGCAGGACGCAGGCCACGCCCTCGCGCTTCAGCGCGACCTTCATTGGCGTAGCTTACCATTTCATCCACAATGTTACTCAAAATGATTCCTCCGTCTGTCATAAATATCAGTATTTCTTATTTCAGTGATTCTTTTCTCTGCTGATCCATGCTCCGCAGCCGGAAGCTGTCCTCTTCCAAAAGTAGCGGCACAATTCGCCCGGCAAGAATCATCTCAATCATCTCGGTATCTCCGTCATGATCTCCAGCTGGAAGCCATCCCACATATTTGCGGAGACATTCCAGTCGCGCAGGTCAGTCACGACCTTATGGTAGAGCGCCTGCCCGCCGCGCACAATATCATAAGTGCGGGCGTCGCTTCTGGCCTCCAGATGGCGGCCAAAGCTGCAGTTCTCAACATCCTCCGGTCCAAAATCATCCACGTCGCCATTCGGCCAGAAAATATACAGCCGCGGAAAATGCGCCGCATCAAAAGCCCTGTTATCAGCCGGAGTAAAAATTGCTTTCTCCTGAAGGTTTTCCAGAAGCTTCTTTCCGACCTCCTCGTAGCAGGTCAGGACGTGCGCATAGCGGCAGACCGTCCGCGTAAAATCCGAAACCCGGAACTGTCCGAGCCAGTCCTCATCCATCATGCCATCCTCATCCTCCTCGGAAATGATAATGACAATCGGAAAATTCCGGGTCCGGTCCCGCAGCGCCGTCTCAAGCTCCGGGAGTCCATCCTCGCGGATGATTCTCCTGCGGTTCGAGCAGGGAAGACTGTTGAAAATACCAATCGTATCCACGATGGTCTTATAATAACCGGGATAGCTGAAAAAGATACCCGCGCCTTCCTGCTCCGGCCGGTCGTCCTTTTTCGCCTCCGCGTAGCCGTTCGACACGCAGAGCCAGACCTTGCCCAGCTCATTGATTTCCAGGCTCGCCTCGGAATACCAGATGCGGCCTCCCACCTCCGGATCCATATGCCGCACATGCATATTCATCCGGCTCTTATCATAGTCCAGATTCACCGCCACATGGTATGCCAGAATATCCGCATGATACGTCGACGGCTGTACCGGCATATCCTTAAACAGCTGCCCGTATTTTTTTACAATCCAGTCATAAATCAGCTGTACGCAGGCTGTGAAAATCTCCTTCGCGGTCGGACCAGCGGGTTCCGAAATACCGGCACCGTTCACAGCGGAGACATCCGTCTCAGGCTCTGATATACCGGTCTCTGTTTCTGCCATACCTCCGCCGGAAGCTCCAGTCTCCACTCCCTTGGACGGAATTCGATTCCCGGCCGCACCTGCCTCCCGCATAGCAGCAGACTTCATACGGCTGCCGTCCACCTCGGTACACATCTGGAACGAGGTCTGCCTTGTCAGCGGCCGCAGTTCATAGTGCCGCGACTCCGCGAAACTCTCCTCACGGCCGTCATTGTAGACATCATGCTTCCGGAAAATCGTCGTCAGACGGCTGTCATGAAACACGCCGTCATTGAGCAGAGCAATAATCGTATTAACATTAATAGGCACACGCCGGCTGCGCTTCAGCAGCTGGTCCACCAGCACCACGCGGCTCGTCTTATAGATAGCCTTTGCGAGATTATCCACATTCTCCAGATCCTGGTTTAAAAGCTCCTCCACCTCCGGGTAAAGAGACACATCGCTCATCTTCACACGAAAATGACTTTTGATCATGTCGCTCCAGCGTCCCGCCTTGTACAGCGTATGACCAAGATCCTCAAACAGCGTCACCATCGATTTATCACAGAGCTCCAGCGTCGCGAGGATACTGTTCAGATAGCGCGAAAAGCCCTGATAGCTGTTCCACAACTCCTCGCCCTTGTAGCGCATATCGTGCTCAATCTCATGCCATCCTTCAAAAAACATTGTCTTGATCTGGATCTCAAAGGTATCGTCAATACACATCTCCCAGGTATCCGGCGAAATCTCTCCCTTCAGATACTCCGGCAGCCGGAACACTCCGTTCAGCTTGGTCGGCTTGAACTCATCATCGCTGCGCTCCGAGGTCGACCAGTCCACTACCTCAAAGGTCTGCTCCATCACATGGCGGCAGATCTCCACATCATCGTCAAAATAGAGGTTGATCCGCACACCGACCAGATCCTGAAGCTTGTGCGCGCCCCCATATTCCTTCTGCTCGAACTTGCGCTCCATCGAAGCCGCCGTCTTGATCCGGGAAAACACCCGAAAGTACAGGCCGCACTGCTCCATCCGGTCTGTAATAATCCGTTTCAGATCCGACTCCACCACCGGGGAAATCTTCACCCGCTCGGAGAGCTCCTCCTTCGTAAATACCACCTTTTCAAAATCATTCACCAGTAAAACACCACCCACAACCATTTCTTAAAAGCCGCGCCATTTGCTGATCGAATCCCAGATGAAATCCTCGTAACAGCGCGCTATCGCAAAGAAAGCGGGCAAACGTCCACTGCCGCACACGCCCCTGTCGGCCTTGGCCACCTTTGCCAGCTTCTTAGTTATCATACCGAAAATCGCCCCGGAAGTCAATGCGAATACTCTTAAAATTTAGTTAAAAGAAATAATTCTTGAAATCCCCCTCAAGATAGAGTATGATAAAGCAGGTTTCAGGGAGACCCGTGTTTCCCATGTTTTGACACCTGTGTTCTATCATCAACATTGAAGGAGAAAAATGCCATGAAACATTTGATGAGCCCACTGGATTTGTCCGTGGAAGAGCTGGACCGGCTTCTTGATCTTGCCAATGACATTGAAGCCCATCCTTCCAGATATTCCCATTCCTGCGAGGGCAAAAAATTAGCGACTCTTTTTTATGAACCAAGTACAAGAACCCGTCTCAGTTTCGAAGCAGCCATGTTGAATCTGGGAGGCAGCGTACTTGGTTTTTCTTCGGCCGACTCCAGCTCCGCCTCCAAGGGCGAAAGCGTGTCCGACACCATACGCATCATTTCCTGCTACGCAGACATCTGCGCAATGCGCCATCCAAAAGAGGGCGCCCCGCTCGTCGCCTCGATGAAATCCTCGATCCCGGTCATTAATGCCGGAGACGGCGGACATCAGCATCCGACCCAGACGCTGACCGACCTTCTGACCATCCGCTCCCTGAAGGGGCGGTTGGGCGATTTTACCATCGGCCTGTGCGGCGACCTGAAGTTTGGCCGCACCGTTCACTCCCTGATTCAGGCGCTGGTCCGCTATCCGAATGTCCGATTCGTGCTGATCTCCCCGGAGGAGCTGCGGCTGCCGGACAACGTCCGTGACGGTGTGCTCAAAAAGAGCGGCCAGGAATTCCGTGAGGAAGTCCGACTGGAGGACGCGATTCCGGAGCTGGATCTGCTCTACATGACCCGGGTTCAGAGAGAGCGTTTCTTCAACGAGGAAGATTACATCCGCATGAAAGATTTCTATATTCTGGACACGGAAAAAATGAAGCTTGCGAGAGAGGATATGCTGGTGCTGCATCCGCTTCCCCGCGTGAATGAAATCTCTACGGAGGTAGACGACGACCCGAGAGCCGTTTATTTCAAACAGGCACAGTACGGCGTCTACGTGCGGATGGCGCTGATTCTCACGTTACTTGGGATTGAGGTCTGAGTGTTCCAATTGTTCTATCGAAAAACAGTGGTACGAAACGAACCTGAATTCTTCATGCAAAACTGGGATTCATGGCATTCCTTCGTTTGAAGTGTACAGAAAACATGAAAAATGGGAAATGAGAGGATGGAATTATGCTAAACGTAGGACAATTAAATGAAGGCGTGGTACTTGACCACATCGAGGCGGGCAAAAGCATGGATCTCTACCGCTACCTGAAGCTTGACCGCATGGATTGCTGTGTCGCGATTATCAAAAACGCGCACAGCAACAAAATGGGTAAAAAAGACATCATCAAGGTGGAATGCCCCATCGACCGGCTGGACCTGAACGTGCTCGGCTACATCGACCACAGCATCACCGTCAACATCATCAAGGACGGCGAAATCGTTGAAAAAAAGAAGGTCGAACTGCCGCAGCGCCTGGTCAACATCATCAAATGCCGGAACCCGCGCTGCATCACCTCCATCGAGCAGGAGCTGGACCACATCTTTTACCTGGCCGACCCGGAGGAGGAAATCTACCGCTGCCTGTATTGCGAGGAAAAATACCGCACCTCACGCAAGAAAAAATAATTTATCAATTAAATCCGACGAACTTCTGTGCCGCCTTATAGGCGCCAACCGATACCTTCCTGCCGGCTCTGCCCGGCAGGTTCATAAAGATACCGAACAGATTGTTGCGCAGCGACCGGTACACGTCCGCATCCTTTTCCTTCAGGTATTCCCAGATGTCTTCTTTTTTCTGCAGAGCCTCCTCCGTTCCGGAGAGAATCAGCATAATCGAAGTCACCGTCATAATCTTTGACAGATAATTCAGCATATATTTTTTTACCGCTTCGCTTTTGTCGGAAAAATCCTCTGCCGCTATCACATCAATCATGATCTTATTTACGAGAATCTGCTGGTCGATCCGGCCGATCATCACCTTCTCATTTACCGACTGATCCTCCCGCCCGATAAAATAATGGTACAGGTTCACATCCATGTAATACAGGCGTTTCACATGCGGCAGCGGCTGGAACGCAAAAATATTGTCTACATAAAAGGTATGCTTCGGAAGCTCCAGACCGGAATCCCGCAGCATCTGTGTGCGGTAAAAAATATTATGCATCAGAATATACTGCGTCTGATGCATTTTGTGCATCTCGTCCCATCCAAATACCCGGTCCTGGGGAAATACATTCTTAAACCGCATCAGGCGTTTGTGCTTTGCACCCACTTTGTCATAAACAAAATTCGCGAGCAGCAGATCGACACCGCCCTCTTTTTCCAGCTCCTGCATAGCGCGGACAATCTTTGAAAGCCCCTTTGTATTCACCCAGTCATCGCTGTCCACGACCTTGTAATACAGCCCGGTCGCACTGCGCAGACCGGCATTCACCGCCTCACCGTGGCCGCCATTTTCCTGATGCACCGCGCGGACAATACTGGGATAACGTGCTGCATAGCTGTCCGCAATCTGCCCGGTCCGGTCCTTCGTTGATCCGTCGTCCACGATCAGAATCTCCACCGCCTCACCGACCGGCAGGATTGAATTGATGCATTTCTCCATGTATTCTTCTGAATTATAACACGGTATCGCCACCGTCAAGATTTTCATATCAGGCTCCCCCAATCATCATAAGCATAACTATTTCATACATAAGAATACGCATAAACAGTCTATCTCAAAATCAGCCTTCTGGCAAGATAAACTTTTGATATGCGTCAAATGCGGCCGGAATAGGGTAGTCACGGCGGATCACATCCGGCTCGATAAAAATCAGAGAGTTTTCTATATCGGAGTTCTCTGGTTCGAAGCTTTCTGGTTCGGATGAAGCCGCCTGCTTCCCGCAATCCTCCACTAACACAAAATAACCGGCCATATGCCATTCCACATGGCTGAAAATATGCCTGGCCTCCGGCAAAGGGCGAATGCGAATGGGAGAAAATCCAAGATCTGCAACCCACGCAAGCGCCTCCTCCATCGACAGACTGCCCTTCTCATTCGGCAGCTCATACAGCCCGGCCAGAAGCCCGTGCGCAGGACGCCGCCGCAGGGCGGCATGGCTGCCATCCCGGATTACAAACACCGTGCGTTCTTCGATCCGGCGCGGCTTTTTCGGCGCCTTTACCGGAAATTCCGTCTGGCGCCCGGAACGCGCGGCCCGGCACAGGGACCGAAGCGGGCAGTCCCCGCACAGAGGAGATCCGTTCGGCACACAGATCAATGCGCCCAGCTCCATCAGCGCCTGGTTAAATGTCCCGGGACAGTCCGACGGCATCACTGCGCGAAGCGCATCCTCGGCACTTTTTTTCGTCGACTGCTTTGAAATATCCTCCCCGTTTTCTGTCACGCGGCTCAGCACGCGCAGCACATTGCCGTCCACCGCCGGAACCGCCTGTCCATACGCGATGGAGGCAATCGCACCGGCCGTGTAGCTGCCAATTCCCGGAAGCCGGATCAGCTCTTCATATGTATCCGGTAATCTGCCGTTATACGTTTCCATCACGACCCGGGCCGCCTTCTGCAGATTGCGCGCCCGGCTGTAATATCCCAGCCCTTCCCACAGCTTCATCAGCCGGTCCTCGGGGCATTCGGCGAGTGCGCGAATGTCCGGCAGCTCCCGCGTAAATCGCGCAAAATATGGTTTCACCGCCTCCACCCGGGTCTGCTGCAGCATAATTTCCGATACCCAGACATAGTACGGCAAAGGGTGCTCCCGCCAGGGAAGCACCCGTGCATATTCCTCAAACCAGTTCATCAAAGGCGCCTGAATGCGCTTTAGAAGCTCCTTATCCATCCCGTCCGTCATCCGTCTTTATCCATTCGTCTTTATCCGTTCGTCTTTATCCATTTGCCACAATCTGTTACATCATTATCGTATTATTCTTTTATCATACGTAACCTCACAGCAGGCAGCTTCCTACTCTGCCGTGATAAACGTCGAGTACCCCGCCTGACGCAGAGCCGTCTCCATCTGTATTGCATGATCCAGCTGTGCAAAGGCACCTACCTGCACCTTATACAGGCCATCGTCAAAAAGCAAAAATGCCGGATATCCCTGCTGCTTCAGGCGATACAGCAAATCCTCCGCATATGCGCGATTCCGGTATGCGCCCGCCTGTACCCGGTACAGTCTGGCGGATGATGTCCCGGAATTTCCCGCGCCATTTCCAGAACCTGTATCCGCTGCTGACATATTCCCAGAGCCTGTGTCCATAGCGCCTGTGCCAGAAGATGCAGCCCCATAGCCAGCAATTTTTCCGAAATATCCCTTAGTTTCCAGCGTACTGAGGATTCCCCCGGCAATTGCCTCCGCCACCGCTGTGAATTCCTCATCAAACAGCCGGTTATCCGCATCCGTGTTCAGAAACCCGACCTCTACCAGCACCGCGGGCATCTGCGTCCGCTTCAGGACAATCAGATCGGTCCGCTCCTTCACGCCCAGATCCCGGAATCCCATCTCAGCAAGCTCCGCATTGATTGCCTCTCCGAGAGCCACCTTATCTCCTGACAGATCATAGACCAGCGTCTCTACCCCTGAATACTGGTTCGCCTCCGGGCTGGAATTCCGATGAAACGAAACAAAAAAATCCCCGCCCTCTTCATTGGCAATCTGTGCTTTCTGCAGAGGCGTATCGTACACATCCTCTGTCCTTGTGTACGCCACCTCCACACCATTCTCTTCCAGAATCTCTCCAACCGCAAGTGCCAGACGAAGATTGTCATCCTTTTCCCGGCGTTCCCCATACATCGCTCCGGGCTCGGCACCCCCGTGTCCGGCGTCCAGAATCACCTTTGCCATCGCATACTCCCATATTATCCGAATGATTCATGTCTATTGTATGTCAGACATCCGGCAAAAGTGACAAAAAATCACCACCGCACAAGGCAGGCCGCGCTGGAGAGGCCGCCGCCGAAAGCTACCATCACCAGCAGGTCGCCCTCCTGAAACTTACCGGCGCGGTTCCACTCATCAAGAACAAGCGGGATGCTTGCCGCGGAGGTATTGCCATACTTCTGAAGGTTCACGCAGAAACGATCCTCCGGAACCCCCTTCATCCGGCGTGCGGCGCTGTCGATGATGCGCTTGTTCGCCTGATGCGGAATCACCCAGTCCAGATCCTCTTCTTTAAGACCTGCCTTTTCCAGCACCTCGTCTATGCGCTTCGGCAGATTATGTACAGCGAATTTATAGGTCTCCTGCCCATCCATATGAACCAGCGGCAGCTTCTGTTCATTCGCAAACCAGGGAGAAATCCCGTTTTTGGTAGGAATTGCGATGACCTCATCGTTTCCATCCGTGACAAAGGATGACGCGAGATAGTTGTCTCCCGGCTCCAGTACCACCGCACCGGCACCATCCCCGAACAAAACTGCCGTAGAGCGGTCGTGCCAGTTCAGAATACGTGACATGGATTCCGCTCCGATGAGCAGCATTTTGCGGATACCGCCTCTGGCAAAAAAGGCAGATGCCGTGTCCATCAGATAAATCCATCCGGTGCACGCCGCGCTCAGATCGACGCACGGACACTGTGCCCCCAGGTCGCGCTGCACCAGCGCCGCCATGGACGGGCAGACATACTCGCCGCTGATGGTCGCACATAGGATCATATCGATCTCATCCTCTGATGTGTTCGCATTTTCCAGCGCATTCTGCGCCGCTTTTAATGCAAGCTGCGAGGTCGTCTCCGTCGTGCAGATGTGCCGCTGCTCAATCCCGCTGCGGCTTCGGATCCACTCGTCGCTGGTATCAAGAAAAACCGTCAAATCCTCATTGGTCACGATATTCTCCGGCACGCAGCTGCCGGTGCCGATGATTTTGAAGCTTGCCGGTCTTATCTGGTTTTTAGCATCTGTCAAAGTATTTTCCTGCATAATAAACTCCTGTAACTGAATATAATTTTCATGGACAGTCCGATATACTTACGCCTGAACACAAAAACCGCTCCTGTCCACTCGTTTTTCTATTCTAACTGATTCTGCCAGAATGCACAAGACCAAAAATCATCTCGCCAGGGTTGTTTCACGAACATTTTCTGTTGCCATCCATCGCTTTGTGTAAATGAA
>JAJQHZ010000114.1 GCA_021199475.1 Lachnospiraceae bacterium | reverse complement strand
AGTGTTTACAAGGGATTCCACCTCTTTTCTAATCTCAAAGTGTCGAAAACGGGATAATAGCATGTCATCCCACTTATGTCAATTGTTAATTTATATTCTTAATTACTAAAACTGTTTTTTTCGATTATTCCAATATTCAATTACTCAAATATTGGATACAACCTTTGCTATTCGCTCACTTTTCCCACCGGTTTTTCAGCTTGCTCTGCATTTTATACAGTGTATTGAGTGCGTCCATTGGTGTCATGTTCGGCACGTCCAGCTCCTGCAATTCTTTCAGAATATCTGCATCGGTCGCTGCTTCGAGCATCGTCATCTGTCCGAGTTCAACCGGTTCCGGCTTTTTCACATGTGCTTTCTTTGGCTTCTGAACCCTGACGGAGGTACGATCCGGATTTCCGTCCGGCTGATTTTCATCTGTCTCACCCGAAGAATCGGCATCGACGGCAAGTCCTCCGGCCTTATTGTCCTTGGGCAGGCAGATGCGCTGAACCGCGATATCCGCATTCGAGAGCTCTTCGGCGAGCTCCTTCGCACGGTCAGTGACGCTGGACGGAACACCGGCGAGACGAGCCACCTGGATTCCGTAGCTTTTGTCTGCGCCGCCCGGGACGATTTTCCGCAGAAAGACGATATCGTCTCCCTGCTCCTTTACCGCAATGCAATAATTATTTACGCCCGGGAGCCGGCCCTCCAGCTCTGTCAGCTCATGGTAATGAGTCGCGAACAGAGTCTTTGCACCGAGCAGCTTCGGATTGCTGATGTGCTCGACCACCGCCCAGGCAATGCTCAGTCCGTCGAAGGTGCTGGTGCCGCGCCCAATCTCATCGAGGATCAGCAGGCTGTTCTTTGTCGCGTTGCGCAGGATATTTGCGACTTCCGTCATTTCCACCATAAAGGTGCTCTGGCCGCTGGCCAGGTCATCCGATGCGCCGACACGGGTAAAAATGCGGTCTACAAGCCCGATTTTCGCACTCGTCGCCGGTACGAAGCTGCCAATCTGCGCGAGCAGAACAATGAGCGCGCTCTGACGCATATAGGTCGATTTTCCTGCCATATTCGGTCCGGTGATGATGGAGATCCGGTTTTTTCCGTTGTCAAGACAGGTATCATTGGGGATAAACATGTCATTCGGAATCATTTTTTCCACCACCGGATGACGCCCGTTTTTAATCTCGATGACACCGCGCTCTTTGATCGCTGGCCGGACATAATTGCCCCGCTCAGCGACCAGCGCCAGGGAGGCAAACACATCCAGTCCGGCTATGGCCTGCGCGGTCTTCTGAATTCGCTCGATCTGCTCCGCCACCATGGAGCGAACTTCAACATAAAGGGAATATTCCAGCGAGACCAGCCGGTCCTCTGCGCCGAGGATGGTATCCTCCAACTCCTTCAGCTCCGGTGTGATATAGCGCTCCGCGTTTGTAAGCGTCTGCTTCCGTGTATAATACTCCGGCACCATATCCTTAAACGAGTTGGTGACCTCTAGATAATAGCCAAATACCTTATTAAATTTAATTCTCAGATTTTTAATCCCGGTCTTTTCCCGCTCTTCGGCCTCCAGCTTCGCCAGCCAGCTCTTACCGTCATTCTTTGCGCTGCGCAGCCGGTCAACCTCCTCATTGTAGCCGTCCTTGATAATGCCGCCCTCCCGGATGATGATTGGCGGATCATCTATAATCGCTCGCTCGATCAGGTCGTGTATATCGGTCAGCTCATCAATCTCTTCCTCCAGCTGCTTTAAAAGCGGCGCGGCCAGACTTTTCATAATGTATTTGATCGGAGGCAGCATCGCAAGTGAGGTCTTAAATGCAATCATATCGCGCGGGTTCGCACTCTGATAGCTGATGCGGCTGATCAGGCGCTCCAGATCATAGATCGGATTCAGATACTCGCGCAGCTCCTCCCGCGTAATCGCATTGTCCTTTAACTCCCCGACCGCATCCAGACGGGCATTGATTGCATCCTTCTCAATCAGCGGCTGCTCCACATATTTGCGCATCAGCCGGGCGCCCATCGCGGTCTTCGTCTTATCCAGCACCCACAAAAGCGAGCCTCGCTTCTTTTTCTCGCGCAGCGTCTCACAAAGCTCCAGATTTCGCCGCGTTGAGCTGTCAAGCACCATATATTTACCGATTGAATACGGCACCAGACGCGTCACATTTGCGATGGAGGTCTTCTGCGTTTCCATCAGATACTTCAAAAGCGCGCCTGCCGCAGTCACTCCACAGGTATAGTCCGCCAGGCCGAGCCCCTCGAGCGCAGACACATGAAAATGCTCCATCAGAACCTTGCCGCACAGCTCATCGTCAAAATACCACGAATCAAGAGAAAATACAGTAATGCCAAGCCGCTCCCGCATATCCTCCAGATCAATCCCGCTCATATAAAAAGACTGGTTGCAAACAAGCTCCGACGGAGAAAACTTCACAATCTCATCAAACAGCCGACGCTCGCCCTCCAGCTCCGTCATCAGGAATTCCCCGGTTGAAATATCTGCCACCGCCACCCCGTAGCGGTCTGTTATAGAAGAAGGCTTCCCCAGGTTCTCGGCCTGTCGGTTATCCCATATGGATGTCTGGGCTTTTTCAGCCTGTACTTTCTCTGTCTGCGTTTTCTCCCGGCGAGCATTGGTCTCGCTCCCGGCATCAGAACCACTGCGCGACTGACTGACTCTTATCACACACATCAGATAATTATTCCGCGTCTCATCCAGCGCCTGCGCGTCCAGATTGGTCCCCGGCGTCACGATTCGGATGACTTCCCGCTTCACCAGGCCCTTCGCCAGCTTCGGATCCTCCATCTGCTCACCGATCGCGACCTTGTAGCCCTTCGAAACCAGCTTATTCAGATACCCGTCCACCGCGTGGTAGGGGACTCCGCACATCGGCGCGCGCTCCGCCATCCCGCAGTCCTTTCCGGTCAGCGTCAGCTCCAGCTCCTTCGATGCAATCTTTGCATCGTCGAAAAACATCTCATAAAAATCGCCCAGGCGATAAAAGAGAATGCAGTCCTGATAATCCAGCTTTGTCTGCAGGTACTGCTGCATCATCGGGGTCAGCTGCGGCATCAGCTCTCGTATCTTTTCTTCCGTCATGAAGTCTTATCCTCTCGTTTCTGTAGTCACAAAATAAACATGTTTCTTAAACTGGCCAGTTCTTTTTGTAACCTTTAAATGAACATACCTTTTCAAGAATCCATGCGGTATCATAGCATTTTTTTTCGTTTGTTTCAAGACCAGGGAATCTTCTTTCGAAATCCATAGCAAAGGGGCAGCAGCTTTTTCTGGCAGCCTCTTTTGTTATGCACAGAGCCGAATTCACCATCCTTATATCGGGTGTTCATTTTTCGGAGTTCTTCCTCACGGCAATAGAAAGTATCCATCCGTTCCGCCTCCATTACATAATCTAAATAAAGTTTATTACGATTATGTTTATTGAGATTATAGTAAATCATATGGAAAAAATGTCAATATATAAATTCACTCTGGCGTCTGCTCAGCTCATAGAGCGGGAACAGCAGCCAGGGTGATTCACTTGTTATATCCATTGTGCGCGTATGCGCGAAAATACGGCCGAAGCAGTTTTAAAGATCCTACGCCTCCATCAAAAACGCCCGGTATCCTTTGACTGCTTCGTAGACATCGGCTTTGCTGGTGACTTCCATCGGGGCATGCATGTTCAGGACGGCTACGCCGCTGTCAATGACTTCCATGCCATAGAGGGCGGATATGTAGGCGATGGTTCCGCCGCCGCCAACATCGACCTTGCCGAGCTCTGCGGTCTGGAACAGGACCTCGTTCCGGTCAAAGATTGCGCGGATGGCTGCGACGTATTCGGCGTTGGCATCATTGCTGCCGCTCTTTCCGCGGGAACCGGTGAATTTGTTCAGTACCAGTCCTTTTCCGAAGTAAGCACTGTTTTTCTTTTCGAAATAGCTGGCGTAGAGCGGGTCGTAGGCCGCACTGACATCGGAGGAGAGCATCCGGCTGCGGCTTAAGGCACGGCGCAGAGCAAGCTCGCTGTACTCTCCCGCGCAGTCCATCAGCTCTGCGACGGTGTTTTCGAAGAAACGGGACTGCATGCCGGTCGCGCCGACGCTTCCGATTTCTTCTTTGTCGACAAGCAGGCAGCAGCAGGTGCGCACCGGTGCCGGAACGTCGAGCAGCGCTTCCAGTGAGGTATACGCGCAGACACGATCGTCCTGCCCATAGGCCATAATCATGCTGCGGTCCAGCCCGCAGTCTCTGGCTTTTTCCGCCGGTACGATTTCCAGCTCTGCGGAGAGGAAGTCTTCCTCTTCTATGCCATATTTCTCCTTAAGGATTGCGAGGATATTCTGCTTGACCGCTTCCTTTTCGGATTTTTTGTCTTCCGATTCTGCTTTTTCGCTCAAATTGTATTCAGACTTATCAGAGCAGGAACCGTTCCCGGCCTTTGTGGTTTCTTTCGCCATCGGGCGGCTTCCAACCAGAATATCCAGCTTCTCGCCTTCGATCGCGAGGCGGGCTTTCTTCTCCATCTGCTCTCCGGCGAGATGAATCAGCAGGTCGGAGACAAAGACAACCGGATCATCAGCATGTTCACCGACGCATACCTGCACCTTTGTGCCGTCTTTTTTCACTACGACACCGTGGATGGCGAGCGGAACCGTCACCCACTGGTATTTTTTGATGCCTCCATAATAGTGGGTGTCGAGATAGGCCAGCTCCGTGTCCTCGTACAGAGGATCCTGTTTCACGTCCAGGCGCGGGGAATCGATGTGCGCACCCAGAATACGCAGACCCTTTTCAAATGACTGCTTTCCGACGGTAAACAAAGCAATCATCTTTTCCATGCAAACCGCATATACCTTGTCTCCCGGCTGGAGTGTGCTGTTCGCATTACGCACTTCTTCGATGCTGCGGTAGCCATGCTCCCGCGCGATTCGTACTACCTCTGTCACGCACTCGCGCTCGGTTTTACCGGCATCCAGAAAAGCGCGGTAGCGCTTTGACAAGGATTCAAGCTCTTCGAGCTGTTTATCTGTATAGGTGTTCCATGCATTTTTCGGTTGTGCCATCAAAGGTTCCTTCTTTCGTATATTATTTGTTATTATAAATGTTCATGGGATGCTGGTGCAGCGCTTCAATTAGAGTATTTTACCTGGGCTTTCGATTTTGCCCGCGCCTTCGACCGCTGCAATGCTCTCGGTCAACGGATTCATCTCCCCCATGTAATAGAAGCCCTTGCATTCGGTCAGATGTACATCAACGATTTTCCCGATCAGTTCCTCTGTGCCCGGGAAGTGTACGAGCAGGTTGTTGGAGAGGCGCCCGGTCACGAGGGTGCTGTCGTGGTCGTTCATGGACTCGACAAGCACCGGCAGGGTCTGGCCTTCTACGCGCTTCGACATCTCCTGGGAGATGGTCTGCACGAGGGCCAGCAGGCGGTTGAACCGGTCTTTGACGACATCGTCCGGCACCTGGTCTTCCATCGCAGCGGCAGGAGTGCCGGTTCGTTTGGAATAGATAAAGGTGAACGCGCTGTCGTAGCGAACCTGACGCACGACGTCGAGCGTTTCCTGAAAATCCTCTTCGGTCTCTCCCGGAAATCCGACGATAATGTCAGTCGTGAGGGAAAGATCGGGAATCTCACGGCGCAGTCTGGCGGCGAGGTCCAGATACTGCTCCTTCGTGTACCGCCGGTTCATTTTTTTCAGGATGCGGCTGCTCCCGGACTGCAGCGGCAGGTGAAGGTGGCGGCATATTTTTTCCGAGTGCTTCATGACATCAATCAGTTCATCCGAAAGGTCCTTTGGATGAGAGGTCATGAAGCGGACGCGCTCAATGCCGGGCACCTGCTCGACCATTTTCAGAAGCTCGGCAAATGTGATCGGCTCATCCAGCGTCTTTCCATAGGAATTGACATTCTGCCCGAGCAGCATGACTTCGACCACGCCGTCCTTTGCCAGCCGCTCTACCTCGCAGAGGATATCCTCCGGGCGGCGGCTCCGCTCCCGTCCGCGCACATAGGGCACGATGCAGTAGGTGCAGAAATTGTTGCAGCCATACATGATATTGACGCCGCTTTTGAAGGAATAGGTACGGTCGGCCGGAAGCTCCTCGACGATCCGGTCCGTGCCCTCCCAGATCTCGATGACCCTCTGTCCCTCAAGCACCTGATACAGCAGCTCCGCGAATTTGAAAATATTGTGCGTTCCGAAGATCAGATTGACAAAACGGTAGCTCTTTTTCAGCTTCTCTACGACACCTGGCTCCTGCATCATGCAGCCGCACAGACCGATGATCATGCGGGGATTTTTCTTTTTCAGACTGGAAAGATAGCCCAGATGCCCGTATACCTTCAGGTTCGCGTTTTCGCGGACGGTACAGGTATTATAGATGACGAAATCCGCCTCCTCGCTGTCGGTCATCTGATAGCCGATCTCGCTTAGAATGCCGCGCAGCTTTTCTGAGTCCTTTGCGTTCATCTGACAGCCGAAGGTCGTCACATTTGCAAGCAGAGGCCTGTCAAGCTCCAGCTCGCGCTCTTTAATCATCTCGCGGCATTTTGCTATAAAATAATACTGGCGCTCCGGTTCCGAAACAGGCGGCTCCTCTGTAAGGATTTGGGATGAAACAGCCTTTTCTGAGTTCTCAAAGTTATTTTTCATAGGCTTGTATAATTTCCGGAAATCTGCGAATTTCTATGTTTTCAGACAGATCTGCGTTCCGGATTATTCTTCCTTTCTTTTTTCTTCAGGTGTATTATCATAAGTCGCCTGTGTGGAAATATCCCGTGCGCAGTCTACTACCTTGCCAGCGACCCCATCGGATCCCATGGCTTCAGCATAATCGGCTCGCTCTCATAGGCGTTCAGGATCTCTTTGGAAAGATATTTTTTATTCACGACAACCTGATACATGTACTCATCGAACCAGCGGTCGCTCATGACAAAGTACCCTTCGTTGCCGGTCTCTTCTCCCCAGCTGTTCTCCACCTGCCAGCGGTTCGGTCTGCCGGATTCATCCAGATTCACTCCCTGGAATACCATCGCATGTGTCATCAGGCTTTGCCCATACTCCAGCCGCTCCGCCTTCGTCATGGAAAAGGTGGTGTGGAACAGATCCTCAAGAGCATAAATATCCGGATCCAGAACGCCGGTCTTCCGCTCGGAGCGCTTGCCGACATCGCAGCCAAACCATACCGGCTCACCGTCCTCAAGCTGCGCGATCGCAGCTTTTTTCAGTTCCGCAATCGGGAGATTCACATAGCGAACTGCTCTGCCCTCTACGACATTCCCTAGGAACTGCACTCCGTAGCTGCGGTAAAATGGCTTATCCGCGGTCGGCGCGTTGATCAGGCTGATGTATTCGTTTAAATCGATGCCTATGTATTTTTCGTAAAAGGCCTTCGGAGTCAGGTTCGTCTCCCGGTGAAAATTCTTATCCTTATCGCGATACTCAAACGCGAAGGTCTTCGGCGGCTTGCCAAATCCGATGCAGAGCATATTGTAGATGGTCGTCATCATGGATGTTTTCTGTGCCCGAAGCTCCTCCTTCGTTTTTCCCCCGGAATGCCCCTTGCGCAGCACGCAGGCAAATTCGCGGAGCTTTTCTGTAAGATATGCATCCAGCTCGCGCGTTGCTGAGGAAACCTCCGTTTCCGGCATTGCGGACTTCGGAACCAGGCCGTATTTGTCTATAATGCAGCACAACATATCCCACTGACCGCCGTCACCTACCGGTTCGGACAACAGATGTGCGATAAGCCTCCCGTCAGAAGGTTCATCCAGTGTCGCGAGAATATTCTCCAGAAAATAATTTGCTTTTTCCAGCTTATCGTAAAAAACGGTATAGTTCTGAGACAGTTCGACCGTCTCCATTCCCGTCTTTTTCATCACCTGCGCGCGAAGCACATTCAATGCTGCAAACATCCAGCAGCGCCCGCTCTGCTTCTGATTCGTGATTTTTCCATGCTCCAGACTGACAGAAAAATCATGCGTCACCACGCGTGCCGAATGGAAATTTTTTGCGGCGGCGTTTACACCATTTCCGGTAACCGCATACATGGCGACCTGGTTCGCGCGATCCGCATCAAACTGCTCCTCAAAATGTAAAAGCTCTTCCTGTGTCAGCGACGTGTTCATCTCAGTTTTCCTCCTTGTGTTATCATAATCGGACAGGGGTGAGTCCTCTCTCCCTGTCTTGCCGCGCCGCGCAGCATCCAGCGCAAGCATGAAAATTCTTTACGCGGCTCGCGTTCATAGCGATAAGTTATATTACTCGCAGCAAAAATCAGCTGCTCGTTAACTTACGAAGTTCATTACCGCAAGCGGCATGAACTTCTTGTAAGTTATATTATGCAGCGAATTCAAACAGGTGCGGCCTCTTTGTCAGGACAAGGAAGCAAGAAGCCGCACACCCTTGGAGTCGATAATGATCGGATCGCCCTGCCGGATGGAAGCTCCGGACAGTAAATCCTCCCGGTCAGACGGTACGGTCACTTCGATTGGTTCACTGCCATGGTTCAGAATATAAAGAACACTATTCCCATTTGCGAACCGTTCGGTCGCTTCTATAGATCCGACACCAGATCCTGTACCTGATTCCGCATTTGA
This sequence comes from Lachnospiraceae bacterium, assembly GCA_021199475.1. Lineage (GTDB taxonomy): Bacteria > Bacillota > Clostridia > Lachnospirales > Lachnospiraceae > Choladousia. The sequence continues at coordinate 35,307 of JAJQHZ010000114.1, read as the reverse complement.
TTCTGCACTTGATCCCGCACTTGATTCCGTGCTGGACTTCTTCGCATCCAATTCGTCATTCGCGTTTTTCATGCAGGCAGCTTTCGCCACATCCAGAACCGGGCGAATCCCCTTCTCTTCCATCCGCTCCCGCATAAAACGGCTGTAAAAGTCATCCGAAAGCCGGGTCGCGACGTAATATGCTTTTCCTTTGCCGAATTGATTGACCGTCAGCGCCGGAGATCCGGCATAAAAATCCTTTTCGTAGACAGAAAGTACCTCTGCGCCTTCCGAATTCAGGATATCGCAGAGCAGTCCGGCAGGATACGCGGTGCCCTCATAAGTGATCCGGTTCTTCGTTTCCGGCGGCAGGGCGTCAATCTCCTCAACCCAGATGCCCAGGATATCGCGCAGCCGCCCCGGATAGCCTCCGGTGATGACGAGATCATGCTCATCCACGATTCCGGAAAAGAAGGTTGTGATAAAGGTGCCTCCGTTTCGCACAAAACTGCGGATTTTTTCATCATATCCGGTCTTTGTCATGTAAAAGGCCGGTGCGATCAGTACCTCATATCCGTCCAGATTGTCGTCTGTGCCGACAAAATCCACCGCATAATTCTGCTCCGCGAGTGCCTTGTAATATCGGTAAACTTCATCCATATATTTAAAGTCCGTACTCGGACCGGCCGAAAGCTCGAGCGCCCACCAGTTTTCCCAGTCAAAATAAATCGCCGCTTTCGCCTGGCTTCTGCCGCCGAGCGTATGATTTCCCAGCTGCTTCAGTTCTGCGCCGAGCGCTGCGACCTCGCGGAAGACACGAGTGTTTTCATGTCCGGCGTGATCAATCACCGCGCCGTGATATTTTTCGCACGCACCGATTCTGCGGCGCATCTGGAAAAACATCACGGTATCCGCCCCATGCGCGACCGCCTGATAGCTCCAGAGCCGCATCACACCCGGCCGTTTCAGGGAACAGTAGGAGAGCCAGTTTGAGACGCTAGGCGTCTGCTCCATCAGGGCAAATGGCTGTCCGCCCTTCAGCGAACGCATCAGGTCATGGTTCATGGCGTTCCAGGACCATGGCGTTGTATTTTCCGGATAGCTGTCCCAGGCAACAAAATCCATAGATTTTGCCCATTTCTGATAGTTCAGAGGCTTATATGCCCCCATGAAATTTGTCGTAATCTTCGCATCCGGGACCTGCGCGCGTATGGCCTCAGCTTCCAGATTATAGCACTGCAGCATGCTGTCAGAGTTAAAGCGCCGGTAGTCGAGTGAAATCCCCTGGAAATTCGTGCGCTCTCCCCAGAAGTGTTCACTACGCAGATCCGGTACGACAATCTCGTCCCAGTCATAGAAGGTATGGCTCCAGAATGAAGTGTTCCATGCGCGGTTCACCTCATCCAGTGTGCCGTATTCTTCCTTCAGCCAGCTGCGGAACGCTTTTTCACAATTCTCGCAGTAGCATTCCCCTCCATACTCATTCGAGACATGCCATCCCACGACACAGTCCCGCTTTCCATAGCGCTCTGCCAGCTTCCCAGCCAGCCGAACGGAGTATTTCCGGTAGGTCGGGCTGTTCGGACACGAATTGTGGCGGGCGCCGAATTTACGCTTTGTGCCATCGTATTCTACCCGCAGAATATCCGGATGGCGTGTCGCCATCCATGCCGGATGCGCGGCGGTCGAGGTCGCCAGACAGACCTTCAGGCCGTTCGCCTCCACCAGATCCATGATTTTATCCAGTTTTTCAAAATCATAGGTGTCCTCCGATGGCTGCAGAGCTGCCCAGGAAAACACATTCAGCGTCACAATATCAATGCCTGCCAGCTTAAACAGGCGCATATCCTCTTCCCAGATCTCCTCCGGCCACTGTTCCGGGTTGTAATCACCTCCGTAGAGGATTTTCTGAATTCTGCTGTCGTTAATCATACAAATTCTGCCTTTCTCCTGTTTTTGCTTTAGTCAGAGATCACACGCGATTCCGTAACCAGGATCTGCGGCCGGATATCTTCCGGTCGCACCGACACCTCATCCACAATCTGGAAATCAAACGCGAGCGCCACTGTCTTATATTCTGGGTGCGCAGCCAGATAGCGGTCATAAAACCCCTTCCCGTAGCCGCAGCGATTTCGCCTCCGGTCAAATCCGACTCCCGGAACGATCAGAAGCACACGCGGGCAATCCGGTTCATCATGACTGGTCAGATCTGTCGCTTCACTCGCTCTCTCAGTATCTTTCGAGTTTTCTTCTGCCAGCCGTCCTGTAACCGGCTCCGGCACATGAAAATAGCCGTCCGCGACGTCCTCGTAGGAAGAAATGTAGTAGTACCGCATATCCTCCCCCTCCACCTTCGGGGCAGCTACCTTCTTTCCAAGCCGCCAGCCTTCTTCAATCAGCGGCTTCGTAGAGACTTCTCCCTTGCAATCCATATAGACAAAAATCTCATCCGCAAGCTGAAATGCGTCAAATGCTATCACAGTCTCACAGATCCGACGGCTTTTTTCCAGAAGAACCATTTCCGGCAGCTCCCTGCGCCGTTCCTTCACCATCCTGCGAATTTCGCTTTTTTCCATTTTCAGTTACCTCTTCGCTTGAGTCAATGCCCATTCTTCTGTACTTTCTTTCCATACCTCTCACCCAGATTCTCTATGGAGCCATCCGGGTTTACAACATCAATATTATTCAGCTGCCCGCGCAGATTCATGCGGACAGCCTCAATATATTCCTGACGGAGCAGCGCCTGTTCCTTGCGCTCTGCCTCCGTCAGTCCTTCCGCTTTCGCCCTTCGTGCCAACTCATTAATACGCTGCAGTTTATCCTTATCCATTTTTCACTACCTCATACACAATATAAAATCCTGCCAAATCCGGTTAGGCGCTTAAGAACGATTTCCTGAGCAAAATGGCAAAATCAGAGTTGCGGTTTATCCGGGTCAGGCTTATATCGCTCATGTCCATGTTTACGTAAATCTGCGCAGACTCTGGAGGTATCCGCGCAAACTCAGCAAATTGTCAGCGCAGCAGCCCCATCTTCCGCAGCATCCGTATGATCACAGTCCCTTTCGGCAGTCCTGCAATCTCATCCTGCGTGATTCCGTGGAAGGATACCATTCCGATCCCATAGACAATCACTCCCGCGAACACCGCAACAACTGTTGCCGCTGTATTTCCGATAAAGGTATGCAGCCCCGCGTAGACCAGATATGCTGCTGCCGACATGATAATCGAGACAACGACCGGTACAATAAATGTGCGGTAAATCTCCTGTCGATAATTGAGAAAGCGGGCGATGGAAACCGCATTCATAATACAAATGATAATCGCGAAAATAATATTCGCCCCAACCACTGCGTAAATGTTCAGATTAAATGTCGTCAGAAACAGATACAGCACAATCAGGTGAATCACAAGCGCAATGCAGCAGTGAATGAGCGGCTGACGCATCTGCCCGAGCCCCTGCAGAATGCCGGTCGAGAGCGTAGATAATGCATAAAAAATAATCATCAGAGCGCCCGCCTGCATGATACCGACAGACAGCGGGGTGCCGGTCTCATTGGTAAAAAGCATGGTGATGATCGGCTCAGCAAGCGCAGCCATGCCGGCAGCGCACGGAATCGTGAGCAGCATTGTAAAACGGATGGACGTGCCAACCTTTCTGCGCGCCTCAGCCTTGTCATGCTTTTCCATTGCTGCGGTCAGACTCGGCACGACCGAGGGCGACAGGCTCGAAGCCAGCGCGAGCGGAACATTCATCAGAACCCGGAACTGCCCGGAGTAAATGCCCCAGATGGTCGTATACTGATCCTCCGTGTATCCCTGGCTGCGCAGAACATTTCCGAACACACCCAGATCCAGAACATTTGTGATATTATAAACAACCGTGCTCAGAATCACAGGCAGGATGGTGGCAGTCAGCTCTGCGTAAATATCCGCCGAAGATTCTTTATGGCCGGTGTGGTCCTTTAGCATGCGCTTGCGGATGGTCTTTGACTGCGTCAGATAGATGAGCATCACGACCACCAGTGCGACTGTAATACTGGCAACCGTGCCAAAGGTCGCGCCTGCGGCGCCCCAGGCCGGGGCGAGAGAATCATTTCCCTGCGTCTGCGCGAGGCTTGTTCCATACCGGTACATGATATCGGCGCATATCAGACTGACAATCGCGTTTACAATCTGCTCGATGATCTGAGAAAACGCGGTTGGCACCATCGTGGAAAAGCCCTGAAAGTATCCCCGGAAGGTACCGAGGATAGCTGAAATGAAGATGGCCGGAGCAAGAACCCGAAGGCCGTAAACCGCAAGCTCCATCGACATCAGATATTTCGTGATCAGCCCGGCGCACACATAGGTCACCAGTGCGATAGAGCCGCCGATCAGCATGGAAAACCGCACCGCGCATAAAAACACGCGGTGCGCATTCCGATACTCTCCTTTCTGGACCCGCTTCGATACCAGTCTGGATACAGCCAGCGGCATATTGAAGCAGGAAACCATCAGAAGGATCGCATAAATTTCATTTGCTGTGGAGTAATATCCGTTTCCCTCGTTCCCCAGTATATTCTGGAGCGGGACACGGTAAAGCATTCCAATAACCTTGGCGATGATCGCCGCCGCCGCAAGGATGGAGCCCTGCACGAGAAAGTTATTTCCACTTTTGTTTTTCTCTTTCACAACCTACCTCTTAGCCTTACTCCGCTGTTGTGCCTTCAATTGTGATTGCGTCTGCCTCTGTGTCAAGGATAATGCATACCCAGGTCTTGCCCTGATTCAGCGTAATCTCATTTCCGTCGCTGTCATAATAGTGTGTCACACCAAAGTTTCCGTCTGCGTACCGGTCGCTGGAGTCTGCGTCGTCCTTGGTCCAGGTGATGTCAATCGCCTTGCCTCTGGTGATATATTTTCCGGAACCGCCGGAATACACATCAATGTCCAGATAACCATTGTCATCCCATTTTACCCAGGAGCAGTACTGAAGAATGATGTTATCGTAAGTGAGCGCTTTCTGAGTATAATAATCAATCTGCACGTCGCCGAGCTGATATCTGGTATATTTGCCGGTCTCCGAATCATAGACAAACTCCGGATAATTGTATGCATATCCAGGCTTTACTACAAGCGCATCCTCGCCGGCATCCAGCGTCACCACTTCATCATCCGAAGCAAACTGATAATGTCCGCTCTCCAGATATTCGTCTGAATACTCGGTTGAGTAGCCCTTATATTCCAGTCCGGCCTGAATCATATCATAATTCGTAAATACATTGTGCGGAGTCACAAAATCGTCGGAGCGGTAATAAACAACATCGCCCTCTCCGTCATACTGAAGATCATAATCGCCCATGCCGCTCAAACGGATGGTGTCCGACATATTCAGCAGCCCTGTGGCATAAACCGCCTCGCCATAGTGCAGATACGTCGCCTCGAATTCGCGGGCAAAATAAACATAATACTCACGGCAACTGCGGACAGAACCAATCCGCTCGATATCCTGATAATCCTCGAAAATCCCGAGCAGACGGGTGATGGCTCCCTCTACCGGCGCCTCGTAAACGATCTCCGCATTGCTGATTCCGGACTGCGGAAGTGCATCTGCAATGTTATTGAGCATGACAGCAATCGGGCGGGCACGGCCAATAGACGCCGGCACAAGCTTGCCGGTCAGAAAGCTGCGGACCATCTCATTCGAATCGGAATCCGTGCTCTCTTCCGCTGCTGCCCCGGTTTCTGCCGCTTCCTCTGCAACAGCTTCCTCTGCTGCTGCATCTTCTGCAACTGCCTCCTCCGCCACTGTTTCTTCGGCGGCCGCAGTCTGCTCCGCTTCTTCCGCGTAACCCCCTATTACGGTTCCTGCAAGCATCATCGCCGAAAGAGCAATTCCGGCAAAAAGCTTTTTCCTTGTCATAGTTATCTCCTCCTTCTTTTCTTTTGAACTGTTGCAAAATACCTGTATGAAGTGTGCAGATGATTTTGCGGCAGATCCTTATGTCGATTTCCCAATGGAAATCGGGGATATAAACCGCTCATCCTCCAGTTTGGATTCCGAACGGGTATCCTTCTTTGTAATCTCCGCGATTCTCCGGAAATTCACAGCTTTGTGACTCAATAATCGTTTGAGCATTGTTTCACCTTCAGGCAGGATTCTCTCTGGTAATATGCAGGCTCTCCATAATCTCCTTCTGCATCTGCTCCATAGCGGCAGCGTCTGCCTCCGTCATATGATCATATCCGACCAGATGCAGCATGCTGTGGGCGATCAGGAATGCGTATTCTCTTTTCACAGAATGCCCGAAAGCCGCGGCCTGCTCAAGAACCTTGTCCGCTGAAATCACGATATCGCCAAGGACCAGCTCTCCGGTCTCCGGATCAAAGCAGTCATCCCCCGCTTCTTCCTCCAGCCAGCCGAAATCCCCCGGTGTTTCAAAATCAGCCATCGGGAACGAGAGCACGTCCGTCGGACGGTCCACCTGCCGGTGCTCCAGATTCAGCCGGTGAATCTCTTCATTATCCGTGACCAGAAGCCCCACATAGATTTCATAGGGACAGTTCAGATAGTCCAGCGTGCCGTTAATCACCGTTTCCGCAATCTCATACAGGTCTATACCCAGTTGATCTCCGCTCTCATTTTGAAAGTCAATTGTCATATAAAAATATGCCTCCGTTATTTATGCTTTGAATCCGTTCGAGCCTGCCGCTGCTGCCGTGCCTCATATTCCTCATATGCGTTCACAATCTTCTGTACCAGCGGGTGGCGCACGACATCCTGGCTCGTCAGAGTACAAAAACGAATGCCTTCCACTTTGCCAAGTACCTTAATCGCGACATCCAGTCCGGATAAGGTGCCGGGCGGCAGATCCTTCTGTGTGCGGTCGCCGGTCACGATGACCTTCGAGCCAAAGCCGATGCGTGTCAGAAACATTTTCATCTGCGCGGGAGACGTATTCTGTGCTTCATCCAGGATAATGTAAGCATTGTCCAGAGTCCGTCCGCGCATGTAGGCAAGCGGAGCCACCTCAATCAGGCCCTTTTCCATATTTTTGGAAAAGCTGTCCGGCCCCATGATCTGATAAAGCGCGTCATAGAGCGGCCGCAGATACGGATCGACCTTGCTTTGCAGGTCGCCTGGCAAAAATCCGAGCTTCTCACCTGCTTCAATGGCCGGGCGCGTCAGGATGATGCGGCTGACCTCCTCCGCCTTAAACGCGGCAATCGCCATTGCCATGGCCAGATATGTTTTGCCCGTACCTGCCGGTCCGATTCCAAATACTATCATATTTTCCCGAATCGCGTCAACATAGGATTTCTGTCCAAGGGTCTTCGGCTTGATTGGTTTCCCGTTGATCGTATGGCAGATGCAGTCCTTATCAAGCTCCACCAGAGAAGAGGACTTTCCCTCCATGGACAGCGCGATTGCGTAGTCTACATTCTGCTCCGTGATGACATTTCCCCGGCGGGACAGCTCGCAGAGATTTTCAAAAATCCCCCCGGCCCGCTCGATGTTATCCGGGCCGCCGATAATCCGAACTCCATCGTCCCGCACCAGCACCGTCACGTGAAGTGCGCGCTCTACCTTTTTAATATTTTTGTCAAACTGGCCAAAGACATTCATCTCATGTCCTGCCGGTATGGATAATGTTCGTTCCTCCATACTCATTCTGTCTGTTCTTCCTCCACTGCCTGGATGGCCGCGCTCTCATCCGTAATCAGATACCCCTGCGCGACAACTGTATTTTCATGCAAGTCTATTGTAACATTATTTTCAAATATTTGAACCCCCTTTTCCTGTAATTTTTTCTTGAAAAGAGATAAATTATCTTCTAAGATTTTCTTCGCCTCCTCTTCTGTACGCCAGTATTTTAAATTTTCGTACTCTTCAAAAGAATATTTATAAAAATAGACCGGGAGGTAAAAATTTTCCGATAATTTTAGTTGGGTGAGCTCGCCTGTCACATCCCAGAGCTCCTCAGAGTCGGAGGTTCCGGCAGACAGCCCGGATATGGAAAACGGGATTCCGAGAATTCGGATCAGATATCGAATCTTTTTCCGTCCTGTATAATTTTTCTGTATAGTCTCATATTCCAGTTCATCATAGTATTCCGTCTGGGTTCGCAGGACAATGTCCGCGTCCGCAGAAACAATCTGCCAGGATACCACTTCCCCGTCGTCGCCATACACCGGAATCCGGCCGGAGACCAGCAAATCTCCGCCTGCCACCTCATCCCCGGCAGTAACCATGGCGACTCCCTTTCGCACATAGACAGAAAGCACTGTGCCGGCTTTGGATGCGGCCAGGCCGGTCCGCACACAATCGGTCTGCACATTGTCAGTTTGTGTGCTGTCTGTATTTGCCATGTTCTCCTGTAATTCATTATTTATTTGTGTATCTGCGGTTCCCTCCTTCACATAGATCGTCAGACAAGTCCCTTTTAGCTCCGCGGAAACCCAGGAAAATCTGGTGAAATAATTCCGGATTTCATCGGAAAGGGCCTGCGTATCGACCTGATTTTTCCAAATGCCATGGCTGATCCCTTCTGTCTCCAGATATTCGAAAATAACATCATCCGTCTGTGACAGATTCCCTACAATGCGGATGTCCCAGATGTGGGAGGACAGCCATAGCATAAAAAGAAGTGCCGCCAGAGCACCCCCGGCACAGGCCCATCTGGCGCGGTATCTGTGGATAAAAAAAGGAAGGCCAAAACGTTTGGTGATATGAATGTGCGCATGACTCTTCCGGATAATGGCCTTCAGCTTCAGAAAATCTGTTCCGGAAATACAGGCCTCATACGCTCCATTCGCCGGCAGAAGCTTCCAGAGCCGGATCCCATGGTATGCACACAGATTCAGGAAGCGGTCATAGGAAGTACCAGTGATCCGGATGCGCACATATCCATGTAATAAGTCGAAAAATCGCTGTTCCATGAGGCCTCCTACACGAATATTTCATATCAAACGTGTAAAAATAAATAGTTTTAATTGAAAAACCTGTAATGGAAGGATTCATTCGTAAGTCACTCATTCGTAAGCAACCGCATCAATCCACCCTGATATCTCAATCTCTTCCTTCGTATAGCAGTCAATCTGCAGACGCTTTCCCCGCACACAGATGATATTTCTTCGGGCGGCCAGCCGCACCTCCTCCGTTGTATAAGAGCAAATGCCTTTAAAATTTTCTACACGAACCCGCTCCCGCCCTTCTACAGACACAATGGCATTCCCTTTTTGATAATCATCCGGCATTTGAAGCGTGCGCCAAATCGCACGAGTATTCGGTATTGGCATGGCAACGATTCCTTTCCATTCAGGCATTCCATCGACATCGATCAGGCAATCCTGTCATCATTGTATGAAAAAAGCAGGAGCATATAGAACCATCGCCCCTGCCTGTTTTTTAGTTTGTTTTGTGTGCAGTCCTATCGTCCCTTAATTTTAAAATAAATCTGTCTGGTCCCTCCGCTGGCCGGCCGCTTGTCCGTCTCATAGTTTCCGAGCGAATTGATAAACGGCGTAAATTTGGTATAGCCATAATTGCGGACATCGAATTCAGGCATACGCTTGGAGAGCTGATCGCCGAGTTTTCCGGAAAACAGCCAGCCATCCTCATCGGAAAACTTTTCGATGATGGCATTGATATTCTTGCGCACCTGCTTTAACTCTTTATCCTTTGCAGAAGCAGATTTTTTCCTGGAACCGGAGGCCTCCTTCTGCTTTGAAGAGGAAGCTCCGTTCTTCTGTCTTGGAACTCCCACACTTTCCACCGGCTTGACAGTCTCAACAGGTTCCGGAGTCTCAGGCTCCTCCTCTTCCTTTTGCTGGTTGGCATAAATCAGATCCAGATATTTAAACTGGTTACAGGCGGAGATAAATGGCTTCGGTGTTTTCTTTTCGCCCATGCCGATGACCTGCATGCCGGATTCCCGCAGACGGGAAGCCAGTCTCGTAAAATCACTGTCTGAAGAGACCAGGCAGAAGCCGTCTACATTGCCGGAATAAAGAATGTCCATTGCATCAATGATAATCGAGGAATCAGTCGCATTCTTTCCAATCGTGTAGCTGTACTGCTGCATGGGAATGATGGAATTCTCCAACAGCACCTTTTTCCATGAAGAAAGGCGGGAGCTGGTCCAGTCCCCGTAAATACGCTTATAGGTAGCGATTCCGCTGTTCGCTGTCTCATCCAGAATGATTTTTACATATTTATCTGAAATGTTGTCCGCGTCAATCAGGATCGCAAATCTCAGTTCACTGTCCATAATACTATCTCTTTCTGTTCTTATCGGAATCGCCTCTATTTCTAATCATGATCGAACCAGGAAAATTCCTGAATCTCTCTTTTCCAATCATGAACGCCTGAATCCGGATAAAAATCCGTTTTACAGGCTTGCCGCTTTCTGAACGGGGTCATAGCCATGTGCTTTCAGCGCTTCAATAATCCGCTTTTTATGATCGGTGCCAAATGCTTCCAGCGTGATTGAAAGCTCCACCGCCGCGTTGCGGTTGGTACTGACAAACTGGTTGTGGTCGAGACGGATGACATTGCCCTGCTCCTCGGCGATGATGGAGGCGACGCGGACAAGCTCGCCCGGACGGTCCGGGAGCAGCACGGAAATCGTAAAAATCCGGTCTCGCTGAATCAGGCCATGCTGAACAACAGAGGACATCGTAATAATATCCATATTGCCGCCGCTCAGGATAGACACCACACGCTTGTTTTTGAAATCCAGATGCTTCAGTGCGGCCACCGTCAGCAGTCCGGAGTTCTCCACAATCATCTTATGATTTTCTACCATATCGAGGAATGCGACAATCAGCTCATCGTCGCTGACTGTGATGATGTCATCCAGATTTTTCTGGATATAAGGGAAAATGACAGAGCCGGGTGTCTTGACTGCCGTGCCATCTGCAATCGTATTCACACCCGGAAGCGTTTTTACCTCACCGGCTGCGAGAGATGCCTTCATGCAGGCAGCGCCTTCGGGTTCGACACCGATGACCCTGATTTTCGGATTCAGAAGCTTCGCAAGTGTTGAGACACCAGTCGCCAGCCCGCCTCCGCCGATCGGTACCAGAATGGCGTCCACCAGCGGCAGATCCTGAATGATTTCCATGGCGATGGTTCCCTGCCCGGTCGCCACGGCCAGATCATCGAACGGGTGTATAAACGTATAGCCGTACTCCTCTGCCAGCTGCAGTGCATATTCACAGGCTTCATCGTAAACCTCACCGTGCAGTACAACCTCAGCGCCATAGCTCTTTGTGCGGTTGATCTTCATCAGAGGCGTGGTGGCCGGCATCACAATCACCGCCTTGCAGCCATATGCCTGCGCCGCGTATGCGACTGCCTGCGCATGATTTCCGGCTGAGGCCGTAATCAGGCCCTTGGCGCGCTCCTCTTCGGAAAGCGTACTGATTTTATAATAGGAGCCACGGATCTTATACGCTCCCGTCTTCTGCATATTTTCCGGCTTCAGATATACCTTATTACCGGTCTGTGCACTGAAATAATCACTGTAAACCAGCTTGGTCTGTGTGATGACGCGCTTTACGCACTCGCAGGCCTCGTCAAAGCTCTCTAATGTCAGCATCTCCATATTTTTACCTGTCTCCCCTTTCTATTCGTTACAATCCTGATTCATTTCCTATATGCCGCCCGTCGGAAACGTTCATGATGCGCTCGACGGATCTTCGTAATACCTGGTTTTACTTTTGCTCTCCGGCCTGATCAAACAATGCATTGACAAAATCATCCGCATTAAATTTCTGAAGATCGTCGATTTTTTCACCAACGCCGATGTATTTCACAGGAATACCGAGCTCCGAGTGAATTGCCACCGCGATGCCGCCCTTTGCCGTGCCGTCCAGCTTGGTCAGAATGATACCGGTAATATCGGTTGCCTCTTTGAACTGGCGCGCCTGCGCGAGCGCGTTCTGTCCGGTGGTGCCATCCAGTACCACGAGAATTTCCTTATATGCTTCCGGGTACTCCCGGTCGAGGATCCGGTTGATCTTACCAAGCTCATTCATCAGATTTTTCTTATTGTGCAGACGGCCTGCAGTATCGCAGAGCAGCACATCTGCATTTCTAGCCTTTGCCGCCGCGATTGCGTCGTAGACAACAGAAGCCGGATCAGAGCCCTCCTGCCCGCTGATGACATCGACCCCGGCGCGGCTGCCCCACTCGATCAGCTGCTCGCCGGCTGCTGCGCGGAAGGTATCCGCTGCCGCGAGCACTACCTTTTTGCCCTGGTCCTTAAGCATTCCCGCCAGCTTGCCAACACTTGTCGTTTTGCCGACACCATTGACACCGATCACCAGCACGACGGATTTGCGGTTCTCGAATTCGTATGCGGTCTCACCGACGTTCATCTCATTTTTAATACTCTCAATCAGCAGCTGTTTGCACTGGGAGGGATCCTTAATGTTCTGTTCCTTTACTTTCTTTTTCAGATCTTCAATGATGGACGTCGTCGCATTGATGCCGAGATCTCCCATTACAAGGATTTCTTCTATTTCATCATAAAAATCATCGTCAATGCTGGAAAAGCCGTTGAAAATCGCGTCAATCCCCGATACAATATTGTTCCGCGTTTTTGTAAGCCCTTCTACCAGCCGTTTGAAAAAACCTCTTTTCTCCTCCATGCCAGTCCCTCCTTTACTGCTTTGTCTGGTACCGTTTACTCATCCAGCTCATCCTCGATCAGATTCACAGAAACCAGTGCAGACACTCCTTTTTCCTGCATGGTGATTCCATACAGACGATCTGCTGCGTTCATTGCGCCCCTTCTGTGTGTTATGATAATAAATTGCGTATTCTTTGTCAATCGGTGAAGATAATTTGCATAACGTTCTACGTTACTTTCATCAAGCGCAGCCTCAATCTCATCCAGCAGGCAGAACGGGGAAGGCTTCAGATTCTGAATCGCAAACAGCAGCGCGATGGCGGTCAGAGACTTCTCTCCTCCGGAGAGCTGCATCATATTCTGAAGCTTTTTGCCGGGCGGCTGCGCGATGATACGGATGCCGGCGTCGAGGATGTCTTCCCCCTCCACCAGCTCCAGGGTTCCGCGCCCGCCGCCGAACAGCTGGCGGAAGGTCTTGTCAAATTCGGTCTGGATCCGCGCAAACTGCTCCCGGAACTGGGTCCGCATCCCCTCGTCGAGGTCTTCGATAATCTTTACCAGAGCAGCCTCTGCCTTTTGCAGATCCTCCCGCTGCGTGGAAAGAAATGTATGGCGCTCCGAGAGTTCTTTGTAATCCTCGATTGCGTTGACATTAACATTGCCAAGCTCTTTAATCTCTCCCTTGATTTCGGAAATTTTCTTTTTCAGAGGAGTCACAGCGGTATAGGACTCATCCCGCATCTCGTTGGCCGAGCTCCAGGTCAGTGCATATTCCTCCCACATGTAATTGATGCGGTCATCCTTTTGCTCCGTAATTTTTTCAAATTGAGCGTTCAGCCGGAATTCCTCTTTGTCCAGCAGGCTGATCTGGTCAGACAGCGCTTCTCTTGACGCGAAAAACTGCTTGTGGGATGCGTTTGTCTCCTCTCGTTTTGCGGAAAGCTCCTCAATTTCCTGTCGAAGTGCAAGCTCGTCCTTGTCCGCGCCGGCAAGTAATTCCCGGATTGCGGCAATCTGCTTCTGCTTTTCCAGAACATCGCCGGCGGTGGCTTTCATTTCTTCTTCCACCTGTGCTTTTTCCGCTGTCAGCCGGGCTGTCTCCGCGTGAATGCGTTCCAGAGTCTGTCTGGTGAACTGCTCCTGCTGTTCCAGCTTTGACACAAGAAGGCGCATCTCCTGCCCATTCGCAGAAACCTCCTGAAGGCTCCGGCGTTTCTGCTCCAGCGTCATCTGACGGTTCCGGATCTGTTCTTCGAGTTCTTTTTCGGTCTGCTCGGATTGTTTCAGGTCGCCCTGCTCTTTGGAAAGATGATTCTTAATTTCCGACAGCTGCTGCTCGATCTCCCCGTGCTCCTGGTGAAGCCGTTCATAGGTTCCGGTGGTATTGCTCTGCTTTTCATTCATTTCATCGAGACGAAGCTTTGCGGTATTCATCTCGATGGTCGACTTCTGCAGCTCCTCGTTCAGCCTTACCAGCTCTTCTCTCTGAGCGTTCCGTTCCCCGCGGGTGCGGTCGATCATGGTCTGCAGCTGATCCAGCGCGCTGCGGCTCTGCTTCACGCGCGCTTCCAGGTCTTCGATTTCCCTTCGACGCCCCAGCAGGTTTCCCGCGTTTTTAAACGCACCGCCGCTCATGGAACCGCCCGGAGCGAGCAGCTCGCCGTCCAGCGTCACAATGCGAAGCGAATGGCGGTATTTTCGCGCGAGAGCGATGGCGTGATCAATGGAATCCGCCACGACCGTGCGGCCGAGCAGGGATTCCACCAGATTCTGGTACTGCTTATCCGCCTGCACCAGTGTGGAGGCAAGCCCGATGACCCCAGGTTCCTTCAGCGCCTGCGGGGTCGAAAATCCGCCGCGGCTGGTAATTCCGGAGAGTGGAAGAAACGTTGCTCGGCCGAATTTATTCTGCTTTAAATATTCAATCTGCCGTTTGGCAGTCTCCTCAGTATCTGTAACTATATTCTGAATGCTGCCGCCCAGAGCCGTCTCGATGGCCGTCTCGTATTCCTTCGGCGTCCGGATAATATCCGCGACAACGCCAAGCAGTCCGGGTTCCTTCTCCCTGCGCTCCATCACCCGGCGGATGCTGTTTCCGTACCCGTCATAGCGCTCCGCAATATTTTTCAGCGATTCCAGCCTTGACATTTCCCTGTGATAGCGGACGTGATCCTGTTCCATGCGCTGGTTGTATCCGGTCAGCTCCTGCTGAATTTTCGCAAGCGCATTGTTCACGGCTTCGGATTTCGCATTCAGCTCCTCCAGATGAGCAGCAATCCGGTCTGCTTCATCCTGCAGCTCCTTTCGGATGCTCTCCTGGGCCTCTTCTTCGCTTTTTAGCCGCAGGGTCTCTTGATATAGCTGAGTTCTTCGAAGCTGCGCCTGCTCCGCCATGGTGTCATAGCGCTGCATATGCGCTTTCACCGTCGCCCGCTGGTTCAAAAGAGAAATAATTGTGCTTTTGGCATCCTCAATCTCTTTCTCAAGTGCCGCCGTCTCTCCGGAAAGCTGTTGAAATGTGTCCTCAACCTCCGCAGCCTTCCGGTGTGCTTCAGCCACCTGCTCCTTCTGTGTTTCAAGCTCCGACTGGGCGTTTGATGTTTGATCGCTCAAATCACTCATCTGACCGGTTAGTGCGGTGAGTCTTGCAGAAAGATGCTCATCACTTGCTTCGGATGTATGGATCTGCTCCTGCAAAAGCTGAACCTGATTTTCAAACTGGCCTTTGCGCAGCTGCCCGCCGGAGGCCTCCTCCCGCTTCTTCTGCAGCAGCGCATCCATACGCTCGATTTCCTGCTCCGCCGCCTCATATTCTTCCTTTGTACGGTCATATTCTGCGCGCGCGGCGGCAAGCTGTTCTTCGGTTACCCGTTTTTTCTCAGTAAGAGATTCCAGATCCTTTTGAATTTTTTCCGTCTCCAGAAGAAACAGATTCACATCATAGGTTTTCAGAGTCTCCCTTTTTTGAAGATATAGTTTCGCGGTCTCTGCCTGCCTCTGGAGCGGACCGAGCTGCCGGGTCAGTTCTGAGAGGATATCATTCACACGCGTCAGGTTCTGCCGCTCCGCATCCAGCTTCTTGAGTGCGGTCTGCTTCCGGCGCTTAAATTTGACAATACCGGCCGCCTCGTCGAACAGCTCACGCCGCTCCTCCGGCTTACCGCTCAATATTTTCTCAATCTGACCCTGTCCGATGATGGAATATCCTTCCTTACCGATGCCGGTATCATAGAAGAGTTCGTTGATATCCTTCAGACGCACCTGAGTGCCGTTCAGCAGATATTCACTTTCCCCTGATCGATAGACACGGCGGGTCACTGTAACCTCGTCAAACGAAACCGCCAGCTGATGATCCGAATTGTCCAGAGTGATGGAGACAGACGCAAATCCCAGCGGCCTGCGCAGCTCGGTTCCCGCAAAGATGACATCCTGCATGCTGGAGCCGCGGAGAGATTTCGCGCTCTGCTCTCCGAGCACCCAGCGCACAGCATCCGCAACATTACTTTTTCCGCTTCCGTTTGGTCCGACAATCGCCGTGATCCCGTTGTGGAACTGAAAGTTTATTTTATTGGCAAATGATTTGAAGCCGTAGACTTCAATGCTTTTCAGATACATCGCTTTTTAGGTTCCCTCCGGTGTACTGCTGGCAGAGAGCATGGACTGAAGCGCCTGCCAGGCTGCCTCCTGCTCCGCTGCTTTTTTCGTGCTTCCGCTCCCGGACCCGGCAACGACTCCGTCAATCGTCACCTCGACATGAAACAGCTTCGCATGGTCCGGTCCTTCCTCCCCGACGATGTTGTACCGGATGGAGTCCTGACCATGATCCTGCTGGACCCGTTCCTGCAAAATGGTTTTACTGTCATAAAAAAGCTTTTTGTGCTCAATGTCAGTCAGAATGAACCGCTCGATAAACGTGCGTGCAGGCTCCAGGCCGCCGTCCAGATAGATTGCGCCAATCAGCGCTTCCAGTGCGTCGGAGACAATGGAATTGCGTGTACGGCCGCCGGTATGCTCCTCGCCTCTTCCAAGCAGAATATAACTGCTCAGGTCAAATTCCCTCGCACACATCGCCAGCGTCGGTTCACAGACCAGGCTGGCCCGAAGCCGGGTCATCTGCCCCTCATGCATGTCCGGATACTCATGGTATAAAAAAACGCTGCTCACAACCTCCAGCACCGCATCACCGAGAAATTCTAGACGCTCATTGTCATGAAAATGCTCCAGACGGTGCTCGTTCGCATAGGAGCTGTGGGAGAGCGCCTGATGCAAAAGGGCTCTGTTTTTGAAGTGATATCCTATTTTTTTCTGAAATTCGGAAAGTGTCCGATACGCCATATCCGGTCTGCCTTTCTTCATATAAAGGAAAGCCTCGCCATTAGAAGTTGCCTGTCGGCAAAGAATATCCCACACATCGTGTGGGATGCCTCCCGGCGAGGGCTCGGCCTCCGTCCATGATTTGCCGTGCAAATCACGGACATTAAATGAGAAAAGAGGCCTCGCAGCCTCTTTTCTGTCCGTGTTCATGCGTCAGCCAATCGCTGCCTTGATTGCTTCCACCGCGTCGCCGACCGATGCGATAGTCTCAGCTTTTTCATTCGGAATCTCGATATCAAATTCCTCTTCAATTCCCATAATAATCTGGAAGACATCCAGAGAATCCGCACCAAGATCATCTACAAACGTAGTCTCCGGCGTAATCTCATCAGCGTCCACATTCAGTACCTCCGCGATGATGGTCTGTAATTTTTCGAATTCCATACTGCACTCTCCTTTTAATCATGGTAAATAAATATTGAATTACATGAGATTATTTGTGATAATCTCGTTGATGTTCTGTTGTTTAAACTGTTCACACTGATGAATGGAGGTCGAGACCTCCCGTGCCTTCGAGCTGCCGTGCGTTTTTACAACCAGACCTTTCAGGCCGAGCAGTGGTGCTCCGCCGTACTGACTGCCGTCAAATGCCTTCAGTGTTTCCTTCAGGGAAGACTGAATCAGCGCGGCGCCGATTTTTGTCTTAAGATTCTTCATCAGGCTGCCCTTCACCATGTGGATCAGCGTACCGCCAACGCCCTCGTAAAGCTTCAGGATGACATTTCCGACAAACGCTTCGCACACAATGACATCACAAACGCCGGCCGGAATATCTCTGG
Organism: Lachnospiraceae bacterium; assembly: GCA_021199475.1. Taxonomy (GTDB): domain Bacteria; phylum Bacillota; class Clostridia; order Lachnospirales; family Lachnospiraceae; genus Choladousia. The sequence goes on along the minus strand of JAJQHZ010000114.1, from coordinate 17,556 downwards.
CCTCAACGCTGCCGATAAAATTGATTCCCGGACACGACTTTAAAAGCGGGAAGGTCTCTTTGACGAGCGCATTGCCCTTTTCCTCCTCCGCACCTATGTTGACGATGCCAACCCTGGGGTTTTTCACTCCCAGCACCTGCTCCATGTAAATGGATCCCATCTGTGCAAACTGTACCAGATGAGAAGCGCGGGCATCCACATTTGCGCCGCAGTCAATCAGAAGGGAAAATCCTTTCTCTGTCGGAATCACCGGGGCAAGAGCTGGACGCTCGATGCCCTTGATTCTGCCGACAATCGCCTGCCCGCCGACCAGAACGGCTCCGGAATTGCCCGCTGAGACGATTGCATCCGCCTCCCCTTTTTTCACCATCTGAAGTCCGACCACCAGAGAAGAATCCTTTTTGGTCCGGATTGCATTGACCGCCGGCTCCGCAGTCTCAATGACCTCGCTGCAGTCTACAATCTCGATCCGGCCCTTCGGGGCATTCATCTTCGCAAGCTCCTGCTCGATGGCAGCCTTTTTTCCGGTCAGAATGATGTGTATGTTATCGTGTCCCTGCAGCGAATCAACCGCACCCTTTACCAGTTCACCTGGCGCGTTGTCGCCGCCCATCGCATCTACGACTACGCGAATTGCTTCACTCATTGATGCATTCACCTCCCGGCTGACGCCAGTAATCGAAACCCGAAATGAAAAAGACCGCCGCAAAACAATGCCGGATATCGGCTTATTTCACGACGGCCCGAACGTTTACAGCAAAAGATTAATCTTCCATTGCGATAATCTCTTTTTTATTATACGTTCCGCAGGCCTTGCACACTCTGTGCGGAAGCATCAGCTCGCCACATTTGCTGCACTTTACAAGAGTCGGAGCGGACATTTTCCAGGTTGCCCTTCTCTTATCTCTTCTAGCCTTGGAATGTTTATTTTTCGGACAGATAGACACGGATCACACCTCCTTATAATTACTGAAAATATCAAGGACCTTTGCCATTCTCGGATCCAGATCTGTCTGTGTGCAGGAGCAAGCGCCAAGATTCAGGTTCTTCCCGCATTTGATGCACAGGCCTCTGCAGTCATCGCGGCACAGAACTCGTTCGGGCCACACCAGCAATGCCTCATCATGAATCAGCTGATCCACGTTCAGGTAATATCCCTCAATATAATCATTTTCTTTTAGGTCAAGATCCAGCTCTGGCCGAATCTTCAGTCTGCGGCTGACGCCTTCCAGACATCGCGCACATGGTATCTCGACTTCCAGCTCAATCTCACCAGAGACGATAAGCTTATGATCTCCTGTATTTTCCACTTCCAGAGTTCCGGGCTGCTTCTCTGTAACCGGAAAGCTGCCGAACCGATAGGAAAGCATGTCCATTTCAGGAAAAATCTCATATTGTACAGTCTTTCCGTCATTTAAAATGACATCGGTCAAATCAAGCAAGATCGTACCTCCATGCGCACACTTAGCAAATTATAACTGTCACGTATTATTTTGTCAACTGGTTTTTTTGCAATTTACGTTAAATTGTTATCATAAACGCCTGACATTCACAGAGCACTCTCGGGCATCTCTGTGAATGTCAGCGCGGAAATTCGTCATGGTTTCATTGAGTATTAAAACGATAGGCTACAGAAGAGCAACAGTCTCTCTGCAGATCGCGAGCTCTTCGTTGGTCGGGATAACCGCAACCTTGACTTTGGAGTCGGCGGTGGAGATCACGTTGTCCTCGCCGCGCTGCTTGTTCGCCTCTTCATCAAGGGTGATGCCGAGGAATCCAAGGTAGCCCATGACCTTCTTGCGGACGATCGGCGCGTTCTCACCGATGCCGGCGGTGAATGCGATGGCGTCTACACCGTTCATGGCTGCGACATAGGAGCCGATGTATTTGGCTACGCGATAGCTGAATACCTCAATCGCGTTTTCCGCCTTCTTGTCGCCGTTGTTCATGGCTTCCTCGAGGTCACGGAAATCGCTGGAGAGTCCGCCGGAGATGCCGAGTACACCTGATTTTTTGTTCAGGACATTCATGATGCCGGCGATGTCAAGGTTTTCTTTCTTTGCGATGAATTCCATGATAGCCGGATCAATGTCGCCGGAGCGGGTGCCCATGACAAGACCCTCGAGCGGGGTAAGTCCCATGGAGGTGTCTACGCACTTGCCGTTCTCGACTGCGGAGATGGAAGCGCCGTTGCCCAGATGTGCAACGATAATCTTGCTGTTCTCCAGATCAAGACCGAGGAACTCTGCCGCGTGTTTGGATACGAAGCTGTGGCTGGTGCCATGGAAGCCGTATCTTCTGACCTTATACTTCTCATAATACTCATACGGAAGTCCGTACAGATATGCCTTCTCTGGCATGGTCTGATGGAATGCGGTGTCAAATACGCCAACCATCGGAACGTTCGGCATCAGCTCCTTGCAGGCATTGATACCGATCAGGTTCGCCGGATTGTGAAGCGGAGCCAGGTCATTGCACTCCTCTACCGCTGCAAGCATCTCATCGGTGATGACAGCGGAGCAGGCGAACTTCTCGCCGCCGTGTACGACCCGGTGTCCAACCGCGTTTACCTCAGAAAGGCTTGAAATCGCGCCGGTCTTCCCATTTACCAGTGCGTCCAGCACCATCTGGATCGCTTCCTTGTGCGTCGGCATCGGAGCCTCGGTGATTTCCTTCTCTCCGCCTGCCTTCTGATAGGTAAGTCTTCCGTCGATGCCGATTCTCTCGCAAAGGCCCTTCGCGAGCACCTGCTCGGAATCTGAATTGATCAGCTGATACTTCAGAGAAGAGCTGCCGCAGTTAATAACCAGTACATTCATTTTACATATCCTCCACGTTTTTCATTTATGACAGACGGAATGGATGCGAACCGAAAGAGTCCGCTCCCAGATCATCACGCACAGGGCGAGCAGCCGCCTGCTTTTCCAATATAATAAACCAGTTTTTTGCATGATTCAAGTCAAAAATCAGATATTTTGATAATTCAGACTTTTTTGTAGGCGACCGTATAGTATTTTACATTTTTATATTTGTTGTAGACTTTTTTCACGGAGCTCCTGCTGCGTTTGGCCATGTAATATTTTAAGGACGAATTCTCGGCAAACTTGTCCAGGTTTGGGTCAAAGACATACCAGGTGCCGTCAATTTTAATCTCTGCCCAGGCATGCGCCTGCAATCCGTTTCCGAAGCCATTGGTCTGCCCGACCGCAATCCGCACGGTGTATTTTTTAGAGGAGCCGAGTGCCTGCCGCGCCAGATACGCATAACCGGCGGCAAAATGGTAACAGCTTCCCGCCTTACTTTTATAAATGGTGTAAGCAAATGTGCGGGCTGTTCCGAGGCTCGTTATCGTGCTGGTGCTGCGGGAATAACCCCAGTTCTCTTCCGCGTATACGAACAGCTTCTCCAACTGCTCCAATGCACTGTCATCTTCCTCTACGACTGTGCTGATAATAGTATCCGCTTTTTTCGCAACCGTAGCTTTTGAAGCTGCTGCCTGAGCCTGAATCGTGCCGCCCGATATCGGGGCATCGGATGGCAGTACAGCCGCAGCCGCAAAAAGCAGCAGGACAAGAAGAAAAATACGATTGAAATGATGTTGGATTGTTTTCATAAAGAATCTCCCTTCCGGATACACATGGATATCAATTCAGCCAGTGTATTCCGTTCGCATATTTATGGAAAAGTATAACATTTTCACCCACAAGATTCAAGAAAGATTCAAAAATATCTGCCGGAGTTATGGAAAAAGCAAACGGTTTTTGCTAAAATAATTGCTACACAAAAATATCAGACAGTAACTGGCAGATGTGCTTTTTTATGGCTCATATTGCAATGAATATCGAAGCAGTCAGTTCTGCGCGGGGAGAGAATTAATGCGTACAGTCGGAATCATAGCGGAATACAACCCGTTCCATACGGGACATGAATATCATATCAGAAAGGCCAAAGAGTTGTCCGCCGCGGACTACGCAGTGGTTGTGATGAGCCCGGATTTTGTGCAGCGGGGCGAACCGGCAATTTTCGATAAATATACGCGCACGCAGATGGCATTGGCCTGCGGAGCTGACCTGGTTTTAGAGCTTCCGCTTATTTATGCGACCGGGAGCGCAGAATATTTCGCAGAGGGTGCTGTGAAGCTGCTGGATAGTTTGGGTGTGATTGATACACTCTGTTTTGGAGCGGAGCTGCCCCCGGATTCTGAAAATACCTCCGAATTCGCTGCTGCCCGCCCAGATGTTTTTTCTGAATCATCCGGTACGGATGGTTTGACAGAAGCAAACGATGTGGCTGCATTTCAATTGGCTGCCAGGATTTTGCTTGACGAGCCGGAGGATTACCGAAAGGCTCTGCAAAATAAACTTCGGCAGGGGGCTACATTTCCACGGGCCAGAGCGAGAGCGGCGGAGCAATACCTCGGCGGATTATCAGCGCTGCTCTCCTCCCCCAACAACATTTTAGGAGTGGAATATTGTAAAGCGCTGATGAAATTTCACTCTGCTATTTCACCGCTTCCGCTGGCAAGGCTGGGCAATGGCTATTCCGATCAGGTGCTTATCGGTGAATACTGTTCAGCTGGTGCACTTCGCAACGTGATAAGTAATGTATGTATATCTAAAACATGCAAAAATCCTGTTGCGGAAAACATTGTGCTTTGCCATCGCCCCAGGCCTGTTTCCTGCCCGGCAATGCGCCAGACGGTGAACCGCTATATTCCCGCATCCTGCTGTGAATTATTCTGGGAAGCCTGCGAGACTCCTTTTGTTACGGATGATTTGCTTCCGATTCTGACACAGAAGCTGATTATTCGCGATCGTTTTGACGATATACTGGATATCTCTCCGGAGCTTTCCGATCGAATCTGTTCGATGCGCTATCACTGTATTGGAAAAACATTCGAAGAAATGACCGCCATCCTAAAAACGAAGCAGATCACAGAGGCACGCATCCGCCGTGCATTGCTGCATTTGACTTTGGATATCCGAAGTGAAGATATGGAACGATTCCGTTCGGAGGGAACGGTTTTCTACGCGCATATTCTGGGCTTTCGCAAGGGTGCCTCGCCTCTTTTACACGAAATCAGACAGAAAAGTGCGCTGCCTTTGATTTCGAAGGCAGCACACGCTCCTAAGCTTCTGTCTGATGCCGGACTTTCGATGTGGAAGCAGGATATCTCGGCTTCTCATCTGTACCGCGGACTGCTGGCTGCGCGTTATGGGACCCCATTTAAATCAGAATATGAGATTTCGCCATCGGTTCTATAAGCACATCTGCGCTGTTCGGATCGAAGTACAAGTCCTGAATCATTACAAATCAGTTCTTAAAGCTGTGAATCGGCGCGGGAATCCGCCCCGTGCGGCTGATGAACGCCTCGCAGGAGAAGGAATTGACCGGCATGATTGGCGCGTAGCCGAGCAGGCCGCCGAATTCGACCATATCTCCGACCTCTTTGCCGATCACCGGTATAATCCGGACGGCGGTTGTCTTCTGGTTTACCATACCGATGGCCATCTCATCGGCGATGATGCCGGAAATGGTTGACGCACTTGTGCTCCCGGGAATCGCAATCATATCCAGTCCGACGGAGCAGACGCAGGTCATCGCTTCGAGTTTTTCCAGCGTAAGGGCTCCGGCCTGCACTGCGTCAATCATTCCCTGGTCTTCACTGACCGGAATAAAAGCACCGCTCAAGCCGCCGACATAGGAGGAGGCCATAACGCCGCCCTTTTTCACCTGATCATTTAAAAGGGCAAGTGCGGCTGTCGTTCCGGGCGCTCCCGAGTGCTCCAGACCGATCTCGCAGAGAATGTCCGCAACGCTGTCGCCGATGGCCGGTGTCGGCGCGAGGGAAAGGTCGATAATGCCAAATGGAATACCGAGCCGCCGGGAGGCTTCCTGCGCCACCAGCTGTCCGACCCGGGTCACCTTGAAGGCTGTCTTTTTAATGGTCTCACAGAGGGTCTCAAAATCTGCGCCGCGTACCTGTTCCAGCGCATGCTTTACCACGCCGGGACCGCTCACACCGACATTGATCACCGCATCGCCTTCCGTCACTCCGTGGAAGGCTCCCGCCATGAACGGATTGTCATCCGGTGCGTTGCAGAACACGACCAGCTTCGCACAGCCAAGAGAGTCCTGCTCCTTCGTAAGATCCGCGGTCTGTAAAATCATCTCGCCGAGCAGCCGGACCGCATCCATATCGATGCCGCATTTTGTAGAGCCGACATTGACGGAGCTGCACACGCGCTCGGTCTCTGCCAGTGCCTGCGGGATTGAGCGAATCAGATACTCGTCCGCCTTTGTCATGCCTTTGGAAACCAGAGCGGAATAGCCGCCCAGAAAATTAACGCCGACCTCCTTTGCCGCCGCATCAAGCGTACGTGCGATAGTCACAAAATCCTCAGAGCTCTTGCATGCGCTGCCGCCCACCAGAGCAATCGGCGTCACGGAAATCCGCTTGTTTACAATCGGAATCCCGTACTCGCGCTCAATTTCCATGCCGGTCGGCACCAGATCCTTCGCTACCGCCGTAATCTTCCGGTAGATGTTTTCATTGAGCGTTTTCAGATCATCCGTAATACAGTCCAGCAGGCTGATCCCGAGTGTGATGGTGCGCACATCCAGATTCTCCTGTGTAATCATCTGATTGGTCTCACTGACTTCGAATATATTTATCATTGCTTCCTCCTGCCGTGCATGAAAATGATATCAGGTTTGACCCGCTTCTCCTCTAAATTAAGAAGATATCCTGGCTCAAAACAGGTTGTTTTTTGCATTTGAGTCATACCCGATGCATCATATTAAAAATATCCTCGTGCTGACAGCGGATCGATACACCGATCTCTTCTCCGACCTTCTCCAGCTCCTCCGCAATCTGCGCGCTGCTTTTCGGAGACTGCGTTGCATCTGTCACCATCATCATATTAAAAAATCCCTGCACAATGGTCTGTGAAATATCAAGAATGTTGACGTTATTTTCCGCCAGGTATGTACAAACCTTTGCTATGATGCCGACCGTATCCTTGCCGACCACGGTTATGATTGTTTTCTTCATGGTACTGCTCCTTTCCTGAACCGGCAGTGCGCCGGGATGTGCTTTCCGATCGATTGTAAAAAGCGTGTATGTGTGCGAAGCGCACTACACGGCGATCATCCCGGACGGATGGTCGCGCCCGGCGACCTGTATTGGAAAATCGGTCCCTTTAAATGGATTGTCGCCCATCGTAATCTCCGCGCTGACCGTCATCAGAGCCAGGTCCTCGTAATTATTTTCCAGGCTTAAATGCCCGAGCAGCACAGCTTTCATATCATCATGTAAAATACTCCCAAGAAGCCGTCCGGCATTGTCGTTGGAAAGATGTCCCTTCAGCCCGAGAATCCGCTGCTTCAGATAATAGGGATACCGGCCGACCTGGAGCATATTGATATCATGGTTTGATTCTACCAGAACCGCGTCCAGATGCTGCAGATGGTCAATCACATAGTCGTCATAATACCCCAGATCCGTCGCGACTGCAACGCTTTTTTCTTCATGGCTCAGGCGGTACGCCACCGGCTCTGCCGCGTCATGAGATACCCGAAAGGGAAGCACATCCAGATCCTGAATCCGGAACTGCTCATCGGGCAGTACCTCGTGAAACAGGGACTCATCTACGTTCCCAAGCATATGGGCGGAAAGCATCGCATCCTTTGTCCCGGAAGAACAATAGATGGGCAATCCGTATTTCCGCGCCAGAACACCCAGGCCTTTTATGTGGTCGGAATGCTCATGGGTAATCAGGATCGCGTCCAGGTCCTCCGGTTTCCGGTCGATCGACTTTAGTCCTTCAGTCACTTTTTTTCCGCTGATGCCGGCGTCAATCAGCACACTCGTATGTTCGGTGCCAACATAAATACAGTTCCCGCTGCTTCCGCTGGCAATACTGCATAAATTCATTCGTATCAATCCTTAATCTATTATTTTCGTGATGTACAGGCGGAATAGGATCTCTGTCCTGAACCAGCCGCATCGAGGAATTTGCATTGTGCAATCAGTGAAACAGGCCAGCAGAGCGCACATGGAATTACGATGCAGGCTTCTGATACAGCTTTTTCATTCAGACAGACAAAATATGCCCCTGCCTTTTGCATAGTAACACAAAATACAGGGGCAATCAATGAAAAAATATTTTTTGTAAGGCTGTTTTTACCGGCTCCACACCGCTGTCCCGTTTTCAATGGTCAGCGTATAGGTCGCATTGATGGCGTAGGTAAGACCAATCGCGGATGCGCTGGTCATGTAGTACTGACCAGAATAGTTGGCGTTAAACGCCTGCATATCCGGGTCGCAGAGATACCAGACGCCGTCTACACAGACCTCTGTCCAGCCGTGCGGGGTCAGGCCGCCGGAGCGTGCCGTGATCTGTCCGACATTGACGCGCACATCATATCCCAAAACTGCCGCGATGCAGGCAAATCCGGCTGCGTACCGGTAGCAGTTGCCGGTCTTGTTAGCGAACAGCTGCTCTGCAAAAGAGGACAGGTTCGACGCATCAGCCGTATCGTAGGTCCTGGTATAGGAGAACCGCAGCAGTGCCGAAAAGCAGGTATCCAGCTTTTGCCGGTTGGTCATATCAGATGTCGTGTTGGCTTCGATGAACGCGGCGGCCAGCGTCAGCGCATTTGTACTGTAGCCATAGCTGTACTCCAGCCCGGACGGGTCAAAACCGCTCCAGAATAACGCGCTGTATCGCCCGGTGGAAGCGTTCGCATCTGTGCAGGCACGAACGGTATAATAATAGGAAGTTCCCATCGGAAGAGACGCGCGGTCCGTATACCGCAGCCACTGAGTCTTACCGATCAGCGTCCAGTCGCCTCCCGCGGCTCTGCGGTAAACGGCGTAGCATTCCGCCTGAGCCACCCGTGACCAGCTTATGGTAATAGAGGTATCGTCCGCTTCCAGCGACTGCAAAACCGGAGTCTGGATGGAAATGGCTTTCACGCCGTTCTCATCATAGCCGCTCCAGTAGGTCGCGCTGTACTGATGCTCCCCGGCCCTGGAAGCGCTCGCGCGGAACGCGCGCACCGTATACCAGCAGACGGTTCCGTTTTCCAGCTCAGACGAATCGGTATAAACATGCTCAGAGGTGGTGTCCAGCAATATCCAGGATTCTTCCCCTTCCATCTTCCGGTAGATCGCATAGCCGGCTGCGCCGTCGACAGCGCTCCAGCTGATTCGGGTACCCGCAGCGGCTGCGTAAGCAGTCTCCAGCTCCGGAGCCGCCAGATAAATCGCCAGAACTCCCTCACTGTCATAGCCACTCCAGCAGGCTGCGTCGTACTGATTCGCGCAGGCTTCTGCCGCTGTCCCGGCAAAGGCTCTCACCGTGTAATAATAGATTTCTCCGTTTGATAAATTCGACTGATCTGTATAAGATGGTGCCTCCGTGATGGCAATCATCTGCCATTTGCCCTCCGCTGTTTTCCGGTAAACCAGATAGCCGGACGCATCCGATACCGCATTCCAGCTGATGAATGTACCGTCTGCTTCCGCGGCCGGTTCCGCAAGCTCCGGAGTGCCAAGACCGCAGGAAATCACCCCGTTCTCGTCACATGCACTCCAGATAGCCGGATCCCACAGGCTGGCAAGAGCCGTATCCTCATCGCCTCTCCAGGCGCGCACCGTATAAACCCGCGTGATTCCATCTGCGAACTCAGATTTATCCGTGTAGCGCAAAGAATCCGTCGTGCCAAGAAGCTCCCAGTCGCCGCCGGAGGTTTTCCGCAGCACAGCATACCCGTCCGCCCCTCCGACCGCATTCCAGCTGATCCGGACGCCGGAGGACCTTGCGTATGCCGGCTCCAGCACCGGTGTGTCCAGACAATACTCCGCTTCTGCTGCAGTTAATCCGCTGCTCTCTCCTGCCGCAGATTCGGTTGACGCATCAACCATATCCAGGGCAGAAGTTTCCAACGCGATTGCCATCGAAGGAACTCCCAAAGCCAACAGCGTCAGTAAAAGCACGGTCAGTTTTAACAGGTACGGATAAAGTATACACCTTATTTTATTATAAATGGTTTTCATAACTTCACCTCCTCCCTCTCAGACAATAAATCCTATATTGCAAAATGAACTGTGCGGAAAATCCCGTAAGTTCAGTTGAACATAGCGCAGCTGGCACTTCTTTTATACCCATCCTGTCCGCATCACGCAGTGCAAAGCAGCGGACATCCACAAGTCTTTTTATTTTGACAGACAATCCGTCACCTGGAAATCGCATCCGCTCGAGGTATAGCCGCGAACCCTGCTGTGCGTCTCATTATCCTGAAAATGCCACCACTCACTCGCCAGTGTCGCCATACCCGTATCCTGAAAGGAATATTCACCATAGGTACCGCCAATGAAAATCGCATCCAGCAGCTTAGCATTATCATTCATGGCAGAGGAATAATTCGCAGGCGTTTTGGAGACCGAGCCGGAATAGTATTTGATGGCTGCGGTGCTCAACTCATGCATGACCGTCTGCATTACCATTTCCTCATACGCTCCCCTTTCGGCATTGTACTGGCAAAGGGTCACGTCGATGGCCGAGCCAGTGTTGTGTGTAGACAGAGACTGCGCGAGAAACCAGCTATATCCCCAGGAATAGGTCGCCCCGTTCGGCTCTGTGCTGTAATCCACCTGCTTTTGAACCGTCGAATTCGAAGCGTACAGGGACGAAAGCGCGGAAGCAATCTTGATCGTAACCGAGTGCGGGCGATAGGAATCATAGATTTTCAATGTATACTGACCGCCCGTAAGAGTATAGGCATTATACTGCGCGATGGAAATCTTTTTTGCGGTCGAGTACATCACCGGAACCAGATATTCATATCGGCCAAGCCGTTCGTTCCACACCTTCCCATCCGTTTCCAGCGTCCCCGCCGAATACAGCTTTTCTCCGGTAACCCCGTCAATATCATAGCTGCAGGAGCGGTAAATGGCGGAATATGCGTTTTTAATGTCGTATTCCATTGCAGGCAGCACATCCGGGAGATTAATCATACAATAACAGTGCTCAATATAGCCGGTTCCGCCATCGGACAAAACCACACGCCACCAGTCTCCGTCCTCTTCGTCGATACAAAAAGCCGTCCCTGCCGCGATCGTACCGACGGAAGTGGCGGAGGACGAAGCGTCCGCCTTCAGCGTCAGTTCGATGGTATTCCACCCGGTCGCGCCGACGACGCTGCGCGTAAACCAGCTGTCATCGCTCTGGGTCGGAAGAATCACCCCCTGCAAAAGCCCCTGCCAGTCGGTGGTCTCCATTTCCTCTGAGACTTCTGTTTCGGACTCCTCCCCGGCTGTATCGTCGCCTGCAATCACAATGTCCGTGTCCGAAGAGTCCCCTGAATCGGATGAATTCTGGGAAGAATCGTTCTCGCCTTCGCCCGTATCGTCAGTCTCTCCGGCCGCAGAACTATCCTGCGTATCCGACGCAGAGTAATCCGTATCCGATGTACTCTCCTCCTGGGTCTGCGCTGTGGAAGCTTCCCCATTCTGCCTGGCTTCTCCGGAGATGCCTGCGGAATCGTCCGCGGAATCTTGCCCGGAATCCTCATTCTCCCCAGGCAAGGTTCCGGTATCGTAGTAATAGCTCTGGTCAAACAATTCTCCCTCAATAAAGCTGCGCGCGTAGGAGATGTCATTTGCCGCTTTCGCATACTCAGGAGCATCCATGCCTGTCAAAAGTGAAATGACGAGCAGGAAAGAGAAAACAGAAATGGAAATTCGCTCTTTTATCGCCCGCTTCCTCATCTTTTGCTCTCTCATCGGTTCAGCCTTTCTTAAAATCACAGAACTCTTTTCTTTCGTTTTTCTCGCGTAACATCCGGTCAATTTCTGTGTACGTCATTCTCACATCCGTACCGCTGTTGTCAATCACGGCATCACAGCGGCGGCGAAACTCATCCTCACTCAATTGGTTGCCCATGATCTGGAGCACCTTTTCTCTTGAATATCCTCTGGAGCTCATCAGACGCTTCATCCGGGTCTGTTCATCCGCATAAATATACCAGACTTCCTCACAGAACTCGTCATAATGATCCTCCAGAAGCAGCGCGGCCTCGATAACAACCAATTTCCGGGACTTATCACCCGGCTGCGGATCCTCCGATTGGAAGCCCTCGGACAGATTGCTTTTGGATGGAAGGTCATTCGAAGACAAGTCAGCCATGCAATCGATTTCTTCCAGAATCCGCTTCTTTATGGCAGGATGCACGATTGCGTTCAGCTGATTCATTTTTTTCCGGTCCGCATAGACGATCGCACCCAATTTTCCCCGGTCAATGGCTCCGCTCTTGTTCAGAATCTCTGTACCAAAGACATCCACAATCTCTTTAAAGCAGGGTTCCCCCGGCTGCTGCACCTGATGGCCGACCGCGTCCGCCTCTATGACAACAGCACCATATGCTTCCTTCAGATAAGAAAGAATTGTGCTTTTTCCCGCCCCTACGCCTCCGGTAATCCCCAGTATTTTATCATTTTTCTTAAAACTGCCACTTTGCAGCATTTGTTCTTTTCTTTTCATCTTTTTATATACAGCTAAATCCCAAATCCGTATCGCTGGTAGCTTTGTTACTTTGCCTCATACCAGTTTTTCCCATCGTGAATATCGACCTCCAGCCGGACGCGCAGCTTCGCCGCATTCTGCATTTCGCGGACCATGATCTCACGAACTTCCTCCAGTTCTTCGACCGCCGTTTCCACCAGAAGCTCGTCGTGAACCTGCAGAATCAGGCGGGATTTCATATTCCGGCTTCGAAGACAAGTGTTGACTCGGTTCATAGCGATTTTGATAATGTCTGCGGCCGTGCCCTGAATTGGCGCATTCATCGCGACGCGCTCGCCAAAGGAGCGCTGAGCGAAGTTCGAGGATTTTAATTCCGGCATCGGGCGGCGGCGGCCGAACATCGTCGTCACATAGCCATTTTTCTTCGCGTCCGCAACGGCCCCGTCAAGAAACTTTTTGATGCCCGGGTAGGTTTTAAAATACTGTTCAATATAATCCTGCGCTTCTTTTCGCGTGATGCTCAGGTTCTGGCTTAAGCCAAAGGAGCTGATGCCGTAGACAATACCGAAATTGACTGCCTTCGCATTTCGCCGCAAGAGCGGCGTCACGTCCTCCAAAGCGACATGGAATACCTTCGATGCTGTAATCGTGTGGATATCCTGTGCGTCCTGATAAGCCTGAATCAGATCCTCGTCGTTGGAAAAATGCGCAAGCACACGGAGCTCAATCTGCGAGTAATCCGCATCCAGAAATACATAGCCGTCGTCCGGTACAAACACCTTACGAATCAGACGTCCCAGCTCCATACGGATGGGGATATTCTGCAGGTTCGGATCCGTGCTGCTGATTCGGCCGGTCGCTGTGATGGTCTGATGGAATTTTCCGTGAATCCGACCATCCTCCGAAATAAAATTCGCAAGTCCATCCGCGTAGGTTGACTTCAGCTTCGCCAGCTGACGGTACTCCAGAATATCGGATACGATCGGATAGTTCGGCGCGAGCTTCTCCAGCACATCCGCTGCTGTGGAATATCCGGTCTTCGTTTTTTTCCCGTGCGGCAGATGCAGATTTTCAAATAAAATCACACCGAGCTGCTTCGGAGAATTGATGTTGAAGGTCTCCCCGGCCTGCTCGTAAATGGATGCTTCCAGCTCCGCGATGCGCCCGGTCAGCTGTTCCCCATAGGTTTTCAGCTCCTGCGCCTGCACGCGGACGCCCTCCCGCTCCATGTCCGCAAGCGTAAACACCAGCGGCATCTCAATCTCCTCAAACAAAGGCTTCATGCCCATGGATTCCAGCTTTTCAGCCATCACCGGATAAGCCCGGCACAGAATCAGAGCCAGCCGGCAGGCGTAGGCTGTAAACTCCTCCGGAGAATTCAGCTGCGCTTTTATCAGCGTATCTTTTCCGAAAAGCTCTGCGCGGGAGGGAATCATCTCATCCAGGTATTCCTTCGCGATATCCTGGCTGTCGTAGCTGCCCTTCAGCGGGTTTACCAGGTAGGCGGCAATTGCAGTGTCAAACAGGCAGCTCTGCGCATCCATCGGGATACTCAGATATGAGAGCTGCTCCTTTAAATGAAGTGTCACTGCCCGTTCACTGCTTTCAATCAGTTCAGAAAGCTGCTCACAGAGATAATCCTGCGTCAGAAAACCGCCGCACTCCAGAAAAAAGGAATCCTGGCCGGAGCCGCAAAGAGAGATCCCCAGAAAGGCCCCTTGCTCTGCAAATACATAAAATGCAAACGCAGTATTCCTCATCTGCGCAAACAAGGTCTCAGCCTCAACCAGCTCCCGGATCACCTCAAAATGCTCCTTCGACAGCTGCGGTTCTTCCTCCACATGAAAGCGTCCAAGCAGATTTTTAAACTCCAGTCTGCGGCAGAGCTGCAGCGCTTCAGCGGTATAGATATCCCCAAGCCTTGCGTCCTCTTTTTTTAATTCAATCGGCGCGCTCAAATCAATCGTGGCCAGAGTCTTACTCATCTGGGCCATGTCATAGTGCTCCCGCAGCATGTTGCGCGCACGGGTCGGCGTAACCTCATCAATATGCGCATAGGTCTCCTCAATCGAGCCAAACTGCGCGATGAGCTTTGTCGCAGTCTTCTCTCCGATGCCCGGCACGCCCGGAATATTATCCGACGCGTCTCCCATCAGAGCCTTCACGTCGATGAATTCGGTCGGGCTGACCTGATAGCGCTCCTTGACATCCTTTGCATAGTAATCTTCAATCTCTGTTCCGGTCGCCCGTGTCTTCGGAATGCGGATCAGAATCTCGTCTGTCGCCAGCTGTAGCAGATCCCGGTCGCCGGACAGAATGGTCACCGACAACCCTGCCTTTTGCATCTGACGGGACGCCGTCCCCAGAATGTCATCCGCCTCATACCCCTCCAGCTGAAGAACGGGAATGCCCATCGCCGTCAGCATTTCCTTCATCAGGGGAACCTGCTCATGAAGCTCCTGCGGCATCGGCTTGCGCGTGCCCTTATACGCACTATACATTTTGTGGCGGAAGGTCGGCGCTTTCAGATCAAACGCGACCGCGGCAAAGGCAGCCTGCTCTTCCTCGAATACCTTCAAAATAATATTTAAAAATCCGTAAACCGCATTTGTATGCAGTCCTTCACTGTTTGTAAGATCGGGCAGCCCGTAAAAAGCCCGGTTCAGGATGCTGTGGCCATCGATTAATACGATTTTTTCTTTTTTCTCAAGATTCTCCGGCATGTGTCGATTCTTCCTCCATTTCATCCAATATCAGGGACTCCGTCTGCTGCGTTCCTGCATCATCGGAAACAGCCGTTTCCAGTTCCGTCTCTGTTTCCGCGGCGCTTTCGAGCTCCTCTGGCGTGGAATTCCTCTGCTCGATCCGCATTCGCAGAAGCGCCCGCTCAAAAATGCCATCCATATCCGCGCCCTGTTTCATGCGAACGCCGAAAAAAATACTGAGAACCAGCATCAATTCCGCAGCAATCAGCAGCACCAGGCGGACAGTATTCATGATTTTTCTCCGCAAAATCAAACGCTTCGAAGTCCGTATCTCCTCGGAAAGCATCTTCTGAAAATCATATTCATGATGCTCACCGGAATCCATTGCGTTTATCGCGTGCGTAACCATAAAATACATTTCCAGCTCGTCCATACAGTCCTCGCAGGATTCGATGTGCAACAGAAACGCCTCCATATCCCGCTCAGAGAGCTCTTTTTTTATGAATGGCACGACCATGCGCCGCGCTTCATTACATTTCATAAGGACACCTTCTTTTGCACAGTGATCATTCACTCAGGCACTCCGTAACCTGAAAATTACAGCCGCCGGACACGTAGCCTCTCACCCGGCTGTGCGTCGTATCATCCTGAAAATGCCACCACTCACTCGCCAGCGTGGACATTCCCGTGTCCAGGAACGTATAATCCCCATGGCTGCCGCCAATAAAAATCATATCCAGAAGAACCGCACTTTCCGTCATGGCACTGGAATAATTCTCCGGAATTTTTTCCGCCGAGCCGGAATAATATTTAATCGCGGCGGTGCTCAGTTCATGCACATCGGTCTGCATGGCCATCTCCACAAACTCTCCCTTTTGCTGATCATACTCGCACAGCGTCACATCGATCGCGGATGCGGTATTGTGCGTGGAGAGCGACTGCGCCAGGAACCAGCTGTACCCCCAGGTATAAATGGACCCGGACGGTTCTGTGCTGTAATCGACATGCTCACGTACCTCAGAATTTGCGTTGTACAGAGAAGAAAGCGCGGAGGCTATCTCGATCGTGACTGAGTGCGGGCGGTAGGAATCGTAGATTTTCAGCGTGTAAGCGCCACCCGTTACGGTATAGGCATTGTATTGCGCAATGGCAATCTTTTTCGCCGCCGAATACATCACGGGTACCAGATATTCATACCTGTCCAGCCGCTCGTTCCAGACCTTGCCATCCGTCTCCAACGTACCGGCGTCATACAGCTTCTCGCCGGTCACGCCCTCAATCTCATGGCCCCAGGATTTATAAATGGAAAAATACGAGTTTGTAATATCGTATTCAATGGTCGGCAGAATATCCGGAAGGTTGATCATGCAGTAATCGGACTGGACGTATCCGGTCGTTCCGTCTGCCAGCGCAATGCGCCACCAGCCGCCATCCTCCTCCTGAATGCAAAATGCAGTTCCCGCAGAGAGCGTCTGTATCGTGTCCGAAGAAGAAATCGCCCGCTCCTTTAATTCCGCCGACGCAGCGTTCCACCCGGTAGAGCCGGCCACCTCCCGCTCAAAATAGTCCTCCGTCAGACCCTGTGCCAGAAGGGTATCTGCATCCGGCTCCGAACCGGAAGCGCTATTTGCAGATTCTGTCGTCTCCGAGCCGGTCATTTGTTCACTGGTGCCCTGCTCATCTGTACTCTGTCCATCGGAGCCATCAGAGCTCTGCTGTGTACTGTCCTCATCCTGCGCGGCGTTCTGAGCGGTATCATCCCCCGGTTCGTTCTGTATGTCGCTGCCGGTGAGCGAGCCGTCCGCGGAAGAATCCGTACCAGAGAGTGAGCCGTCCGCGGAAGAATCCGCCTGGCCCGTCCTATCCGTCTCGCTGCCCTCACTGGTATTCTCAACAAGAGTCAGCTCGCCGGAATCCCCGGATTCCCCGGACTCATTTGCATCCTCTCCCGACTCCTCCGCCGTGCCGACCAAGTCCTGTACGGTGTAGCTTCTCTCATTCCCGGACGCATCCTCAATCACGATCGCAAAGTCATCCTCTGACAGATCTATCTGTATCGTAAACAGCAGGAATACAAACACAATAAAGCAAAATAATTTTTTCAATCCGGCGCACCTCCTCCCTGTTATGGCTGCCATTTTGAAGCGCAATGAAACTCACGAATATATGCGAAGCATACGTTTTTAATTCAATTATGCCGAGTATAGCAGATTCTGTTATTTTTTTCAATTGCCAGGCAGGATTTGGGGAAGGAAAATAATCGGGCAGTTACTATTCACGGGGTGGGGATGAAGTTTAAGAACTATTGTGGTTTGTTGTTT
>JAJQHZ010000077.1:19344-43971 GCA_021199475.1 Lachnospiraceae bacterium | reverse complement strand
AGCTCCGGTAGTTAGCCCTTGCGGACTTTGGGAAAAATGGGTATAATCAACTTTAATAAGTCTGTGTCTTTTATAAGGACAGATTCGGAAAGGGAGTTCGGTTTATAAGATCCCTATCCGGTAAATATGAGATTACGATGAGGAGACCGTGAAAATGGAAGTTGCATTTACTACCGTGAAAGAACTGTACCATGACAGGGACAGCTATATTGGAAAAGAGATTACCGTCGGCGGATGGGTCCGCAGCATCCGGGACTCGAAGACCTTCGGATTTATTGTGTTGCATGACGGCACATTTTTTGAGACACTTCAGATCGTTTACTCGGACCAGCTGGCGAATTTTGCTGAGATTTCGAAGCTGAATGTCGGAGCGGCTGTAATCGTGACCGGCACGCTGGTGGCTACGCCGAACGCAAAGCAGCCGTTTGAGATTCAGGCGGCCTCTGTGGAGGTCGAGGGCGGCTCGACTCCGGATTATCCGATGCAGAAGAAGCGCCATTCGATGGAATATCTGCGCACGGTGCCGCACCTGCGTCCGCGGACGAATACGTTTCAGGCGGTGTTCCGCGTGCGTTCTCTGATTGCGTATGCAATCCATACCTTTTTCCAGGAGCGCGGCTTTGTCTATGTGCACACGCCGCTGATTACCGCGAGCGACTGCGAGGGAGCCGGGGAGATGTTCCAGGTGACGACGTTGGATCTGGACAATCCGCCGCGCGATGCGCAGGGTGCGGTGGACTATTCGAAGGACTTTTTTGGAAGGACGACGAATCTGACCGTGAGCGGTCAGCTGGATGTGGAGGCGTTTGCGCAGGCGTTCCGCAATGTCTATACCTTTGGTCCGACGTTCCGCGCGGAGAATTCTAATACTGCGCGTCACGCGGCGGAGTTCTGGATGATTGAGCCGGAGATTGCCTTTGCGGATCTGGATGACGATATGGCGCTGGCAGAGTCCATGCTGAAGTTTGTCATCCGCTATGTGCTGGAGAACGCGCCGGAGGAGATGAATTTCTTCAATTCCTATGTGGACAAGGGATTGCTGGAGCGGCTGAACCATGTGCTGAATTCGGAATTCGGACATGTCACCTACACCGAGGCAGTGGAGATTTTGCAAAAGCACAACGACAAGTTTGAATATAAGGTTTCCTGGGGCTGCGATCTGCAGACGGAGCATGAGCGCTATCTGACGGAGCAGGTTTATAAACGGCCGCTGTTTGTTACGGATTATCCGAAGGAAATCAAGGCCTTTTATATGAAGCTGAATGAGGACGGGAAGACGGTTCGCGCGATGGACTGCCTGGTGCCGGGCGTCGGAGAGATCATCGGCGGCAGTCAGAGAGAGGATAATCTGGACGTTTTAACGGCCCGGATTGCGGAGCTCGGCATGAAGCCGGAGGACTACGCCTATTATGTGGATCTCCGCAAATACGGCTCGACCCGCCACTCCGGCTTTGGGCTGGGATTTGAGCGCTGCGTGATGTACCTGACCGGCATGTCCAACATCCGCGACGTCCTTCCGTATCCGCGGACCGTCGGAAACCTGATATAAAGATACAAGGGCGCTGGACATCCAGTGGATGTCTGTTTAGCGCCGACCGGAGCGGAGCGTAGACCGCTGGACATCCAGTGGATGTCCGCTTAGCGCTGACCGTTGCTGTCTGCCAGTGGCAGACGTTTAGCAACGACCGGAGCGGAAGCGGAGACAAAAACTCAGGAATGGAATGCTTGCGTTCCAGGGGGATTTCATGAGCAAAATACTGGTTTTGGATAATGAGAAGGAGATTGCGGAGGTCATCGGTCTCTACCTGAAAAATGACGGCTATGAGGTCGAACTGGCCTATTCCGGACTTGAGGCGCTGCAGAAGATTGCGGTCTCTCCGCCCGATCTCGCGCTGCTGGATGTGATGCTTCCGGATATTGACGGGTTCCGGGTTTTGCAGAAAATCCGTGAGAACTATAAGTTTCCGGTCATCATGCTGACAGCGAAGACAGAAGATACCGATAAGATCAACGGGCTCACGCTCGGCGCGGACGATTACATTCCGAAGCCGTTCAACCCTCTGGAGATGGTGGCGCGGGTCAAGGCTCAGCTTCGCCGCTATACGAAATACAATGGGACGAATGCGAAGACTCCGGAGAATGTCATTGATTTTGCAGGCCTTCTGATGAACCGGGATACGCATGAATGCACATTCAACGAGAGCAATCTGGCGCTGACGCCGATTGAGTTTGACATCCTCTGGCTGCTTGGCGAGAACCGGGGGAAGGTGGTCAGTTCGGAACAGATTTTTGAACAGATCTGGAAGGAAAAGTATTTTAAAAACAGCAACAATACGGTCATGGTACATATCCGTCATCTTCGTGAGAAAATGGGGGACGGACATCGGAAGAGCGACTTTATCAGGACGGTCTGGGGAGTAGGGTACAAAATTGAAAAATAGGTATGGAAAATTAAAAAGGAACGAGATTGTCCGCGCTTTGCTGGTCAGCATTCTGGTGGTGGCAGCGGGCTATGGCTTTCTGACCTTTCTGACGCAGGGAATCGGACAGGAAACCTTCTGGAATCTTTTCGTGCGGGGACTGGGGAAGCTCGGGGTTTCTTCGGAGACGGCGTCTGCGTTGTACATCCGGCTGCTGGTGAACGGGAAATGGTTCTTTGTCTTTGGCGGATTTGCGGTTCTTTTTTTCATTTTCCTCTGCCTGACTGCCGGAAAAACGGCGCGTCATCTGAATCGTGTCAGTGACGCTTTGGATAAGATTCTATCGGATTCCCAGAAGCCGATCACGCTCTGTCCGGAGCTGGAGCCGATGGCGGAGCAGCTGAACCAGCTGAGGCGCAAGCTCTCCTACCGGGAACAGCAGGCGGTGGTGAGCGAACAGCGCAAAAATGAGATGGTTGCCTGCCTTGCTCATGACCTGAAGACGCCGCTGACCTCGGTGACGGCTTATCTGACGATGCTGGATGAGCATCCTGAGATGGACCCACAGGAGCGCGCCCGATATACGCATATTACTCTGGAAAAAGCCATCC
This sequence comes from Lachnospiraceae bacterium, assembly GCA_021199475.1. Lineage (GTDB taxonomy): Bacteria > Bacillota > Clostridia > Lachnospirales > Lachnospiraceae > Choladousia. Next base: position 40,940 of record JAJQHZ010000077.1, on the reverse strand, counting down.
GTCTGGAAGAACTGCTCAATGAGTTTTTTGAAATTACGCGGTTTAACGCGCAGGATATTGATCTGGATCTGAGGGAGATTAACCTTTCGATCATGCTGGAGCAGCTGGAGGACGAGAACTGGGGGCTGCTGAACAAAAAGAACATGACGTGCGTGGTGGACGTGCAGGAAGGGCTGATCATGCGCGGCGACCCGGATAAGCTGGCCCGTGTTTTTGATAATCTTCTAAAAAACGCGGCTGCCTACGGAAAGGAAGGAACGCAGATTTTAATCCAGGCGCGCGGCGGGAATGGCGGAATTACGATTGTATTTACCAACGAGGGTCCGCAGATTCCGCAGAAGAAGCTGGAGATGATATTTGAAAAGTTTTACCGCGTGGACGATGGAAGATCAAGCCGCACCGGAGGAGCCGGGCTCGGGCTTGCCATTGCGAAGCAGATTGTAGAGATGCACGGTGGAGTCATATCAGCGGTCAGTGACAGCCGGAACACGAGGTTTATTGTGAATATTCCTGTGAACGGCGGGGCCGGGAAGGGAGAAGCCTATGGGAAAAAAGAGGAACGCAGGAGAAGGTAGCGGGGATTACCATTCTTCCGGCGGCAATGACTTCGGTTACGGAGCTTACAATATGCCGGAGGGGGGCTATGGGGAACCGGATGGAAACTACAGCTACTACAGCAGTGCGAATTCCGGCCAGAATCCGGGCGGGTATTACAATGGCGGGCGGCAGACCGGTTCCGGCAATGCGAACGGGAGCCGCGGCTCAGGCAAATCTCCCCGCAAAAAGAAAAAAAGCCGCGCAGGCGATGTGATCAGTATCATCGTGATGGCGGCGGCCTTTTGTGTATTTATTTACGCCGGCTATATGCTTTACGGATACTATAAGGAGTATCAGAAGGTCGACGAGGAATACCTGAATCTGGCGACCAGTTATACGGCGGATGAGACGGAGACAGAGGATCTGGATGCGCTGGAGGAAGCGTTTGAAAATGATTCCGCTGCGCAGGTCATCAGCGGCCGTGAGGTACGGACGGTCGAGGTGGACGACGAGGAAGTGAGCCTGCCGGTGATGGCCAATCCGATTGATTTCGAGTCATTGAAAGAGGTGAATTCCGATATCGTCGGCTGGCTGAAAATACGGGCGCTGGATCTGAGCTATCCGGTCGTCCAGGGCGAGGACAATGACTATTATCTCCACCGGTCCTTTGAACAGGAAGATCTGTTCGCCGGCTGCCTGTTTATGCACTATGAGAATAAAAGCGATTACACCGATCAGAATACCATTATCTATGGGCACAATATGAAAAATGGCTCCATGTTCGGTACTCTGAAAAAATTCCGCGACGAGGAAGTATACGAGACGAGCAAGTACTTCTGGATTTATACGGAGGATATCATTTATCAGTATCGAATTTTCTCCGCACGCGTTGTGGACAAGGTCGGACAGACCTATCAGATCGTATTTTCCACCGACGAGTTCGAAGAGTTTTTAACTACTGCGATCGAAGAATCGGAGGTGGATAACAGCACGGTGTCTGTGACGACCGACGACAAGGTCGTGACCCTTTCCACCTGCACCGGCGACTCTGCTACCCGCTTCGTCGTTCAGGGCAAGCTTGTGCAGATGTACGCGTCATTAGTGGAGGACGAAGAAGAGGAGGTATCACCATGACCAGTCAGGAACAGCTGCAGCAGATCATTGACAATACGGATAACATTGTGTTCTTCGGAGGCGCCGGGGTCTCAACAGAGAGCGGCATTCCGGATTTTCGGAGCGTGGACGGGCTCTATCATCAGAAGTATGATTATCCGCCCGAGACCATTCTGAGCCATACCTTTTTTGTGCGGCAGACGAAGGAATTTTACCGCTTTTACCGGGACAAGATGCTGGTGCTGGATGCCAAGCCGAATGCGGCGCACAAAAAGCTCGCCGAGCTGGAGGCGTGCGGCAAGCTGAAGGCGGTTGTGACGCAGAACATCGATGGCCTGCATCAGAGAGCCGGAACCAAAAAGGTGCTGGAGCTGCACGGCAGCATCCACCGGAATTACTGTCAGCGGTGCGGCCGAAGCTATACCGGGCAGGATCTTCTGAATATGTTTGATAAGGGCGATGAGATACCGCACTGTATTTGCGGCGGCGTCATCAAGCCAGATGTGGTGCTGTATGAAGAAGGCCTGGATCAGCAGACGATGCGGGAATCCGTCCGCTGCATTTCAGAGGCCGACGTGCTGATCATTGGAGGCACTTCACTGGCGGTGTATCCGGCGGCTGGACTGATCGATTATTTCCATGGCAGCCATCTGGTCGTCATCAATATGGCGCCGACCCCGCGAGACCGGCAGGCCGACCTGCTCGTGCAGGAGAAGATCGGTACGGTGCTTGGAGCGTTGCGGGTGTGATAAAAGGATTGATGCAGATATGGATTTTGAAGTGGGCGATATCGTAAAATTAAAAAAGAAACATCCCTGCGGCAGTCAGGAGTGGGAGATTCTGCGTGTTGGTGCAGACTTTCGCCTCAAATGCATGGGCTGTGCGCATCAGATCATGGTTCCGCGCAAGCTGGTGGAAAAAAATACGCGGGCGATCCGGAAAAAGTCGGGCGAAAAAGTGTAAAAAGTGCTTGAAGTTCCGGACAGCCTGTGGTAGAATGCTTAATCGTGATATATTTCCTTGCTCCCTGCAGCACCCGGATCGTGGGTCAGGGGGCCATAAGACCATAAGGAGGTGCGAAAAGCATGAACAAGTATGAATTAGCAGTAGTTGTCAGCGCAAAGCTTGAAGACGAGGACAGAGCCGCTACGATTGAGAAGGTGAAGGATCTGATCACCCGGTTCGGCGGTACTGTTACCGAAGTAGAAGAGTGGGGCAAGAGAAAGCTCGCTTATGAGATCAAGAAGATGCGTGAGGGATTTTACTACTTCGTTCGTTTTGAAGCTGAACCGACATGTCCGGCGGAGGTGGAACACCGCATCCGCATCATGGAGAATGTCATCAGGTATTTATGCGTTAGACAGGATGCATAAAAAGAGAGGTAGAAGATATGAATAAAGTCATCTTAATGGGACGTTTGACGAGAGACCCGGAGGTTCGCTATTCCGCAGGAGAGAATTCCTCGGCATATGCGAGATATACCCTTGCTGTAGACCGCAGGTTCCGCCGCGAGGGAAGTGAACAGCAGTCGGCTGATTTCATCAGCTGTGTGGTATTTGGCAGAGGAGCTGAGTTTGCGGAGAAATATCTGCGCCAGGGCACGAAGATTGTAGTGACAGGACGGATCCAGACGGGCAGTTATACGAACAGAGATGGCCAGAAGGTCTATACGACCGATGTAGTCGTGGACGACCAGGAGTTTGCTGAGAGCAAATCAGCATCGTCCGGCGGATATCAGAATGGTGGATACCAGAACAGCGGATATCAGAAACCGGCCGCAGCGGCGCCGATGCCGTCAGAGGCTTCCGCAGGCGATGGATTTATGAACATTCCGGACGGAATCGATGAGGAGCTTCCGTTCAATTAATTTTATTTCATAATGCAGATATGGAGGAACAGGCAATGGCATTCAATAAAGAGAGAAGTGACGCGCCGATGAAGCGGCGCGGCGGCGGTATTCGCAGAAGGAAGAAAGTTTGCGTTTTCTGCGGAAAAGACAGTGAGATTGATTACAAGGACGTGAACAAGCTGAAGAGATACGTCTCTGAGAGAGGCAAGATCCTTCCGAGAAGAATCACAGGCAACTGCGCAAAGCATCAGCGTGCGCTGACCGTGGCCATCAAGCGTTCCCGCCATGTTGCACTGATGCCGTACGTTCAGGACTAAGCATGGTACTTTGTTTTGTTCCGTGCGCAGGAGCGTTGATTCGAGTGACGCAATGAGACGGGCAGACATCTTATGGCATAGCTTGTACGGATATTTGATTTCAACGCATCGGAGATCCGGTGCGCATCGTAAAGAGAAGGACAGTCCGCATATCAGCGATGGTATGCGGGCTTTTTTCTTTTTTCTACTTCCTTTTACAAAGACTTTGTGGTAAACTGTTCGCGTGGGCAATCAATTGCCTGAACCAATCTGTTCGGAGCTCGTCCGCGGCAGATTCGGGAGCAGTTGATGATAAGGATGACGCATGTTCCCCGTACCGATGCAGATAAAACGGGGAGGTGCAGGGCATGGTTAGTAGACCGTATTCTGTGCCTGACTCTCTCTTTGGGGAGGATTTGGAAGAAACATGAAAGACGATAAGAATGGAAATAAAGCTCAGCTTCGATACAGCGGCAGGATTCTTCGCCACTGGTATTGGTGTGTTTTGCTCTGCCTGCTGTTTTTGTTTCTGACTGCGGGGACACTTTATGTGGATACACTGGCCGGATGCATTACGGGCGTTTTTTCGCTGGGGCTTTATGTGACCATATTTGCACTTGACCGCTATTACAGGCCGAAGGTTTTGCTCGAGCTGATTGATTTTTCCCAGAGGTTTGGCGGTGTGGAAAAGGAAATCCTGGACGGGATGATGATTCCGTACGGATTTGTGCTGCCGGACGGGCGGATTGCCTGGATGAACGCGCAGCTCTGTGAGATGACGAAGCGGGCCAGCGACTGCCACAAGAATATTTCCACAGTCTTTCCGCAGCTGACTGCGGCAGCTTTTCCGGGAGAGGAAGAGGAAGCCGTAGAGGAGATCCATTACGGGGATCAGACGTTCCGGGTCGTTATGAAGCGCATCCATTTGCAGGAAATTTTGCAGGACATGGACGTTGCGGAAATGGAAGGAGAAGGCTGCAGTGTGATTGGTCTTCACTTTTTTGATATCACGGAGATCAGCTCTTTGCGGAAGGAAAACTTTGAGCAGAAGCCGGCGGTCGGGCTTTTGTATGTGGATAATTACGATGAGGCGATGGACAGCGTGGAGGATGTGCGCCGTTCGATGCTTGGGGCTCTGGTAGACCGGCGGATCACGAAGTATGTGGTTTCGGCCGGAGGCCTGATTAAGAATCTGGAGAAGGACAAATATCTGCTGGTGATGAACCGCGTGAGTCTCAATTCGCTGATGGAGGATCGGTTCTCTCTGCTGGAGGATGTCAAGACGGTCAATCTCGGGAATTCCATGAATGTGACGATCAGCATTGGCGTCGGCACGGACAATGGCAATTACACGCAGAATTTTGAGGCGGCTCATATCGCGATCGAGATGGCGCTCGCCCGCGGCGGCGATCAGGCCGTGGTCAAGGATCAGGACAAGATTTCTTACTATGGCGGCAAGACCCAGCGCTCGGAGAGCAATACCCGCGTGCGTGCACGCGTCAAGGCGCAGGCGCTTCGTGAGCTGATTGGCGCACGGGAGCGAGTGGTGGTCATGGGCCATAAAAATACAGACATTGATTCGCTGGGAGCATCGGTGGGCGTCTGCAGCGCGGCGATGCGTTCCGGAAAGCCGGTGCATATCGTGCTCGGCGATATCACTTCAAGCATCCGGCCCTGGGTGAATTTTTTAAAGGACAACCTGGAATATGCGGAGGATGTGTTTGTGACGCATGAGCAGGCGATCCAGCTGACGAATGAAAATACGGTTGTGGTTGTGGTGGATACGAACCGGCCGAGCATGGTGGAATGTGAGGAGCTTCTGTATCTGTCAAAAACCATTGTCGTTCTCGACCATCACCGTCAGGGTACCGATAAGATTGAAAACGCTGCGCTCTCCTATATCGACCCGGCAGTGTCCTCTGCCTGCGAAATGATTACGGAGATTTTGCAATATTATGATGAAGGTGTGCGCCTGAAGCCGTATGAGGCGGACTGTGTTTATGCCGGTATTATCATTGATACGGATAATTTCCTGACGAAGACAGGGATGCGGACGTTTGAGGCGGCCGCTTACCTGCGTAGGAATGGCGCGGATGTGACCCGGGTACGGAAGGTCTTCCGCAACGATATGGCCACCTACAAGGCGCGCGCGGAGGCGGTTCGGCATGCGGAACTATATATGGACAGCTACGCGATCAGTGCCTGCCCGAGCGAAGGACTGGACAATCCAACGGTGGTCGGCGCACAGGCGGCGAACGAGCTGCTGAATATCATCGGTGTGAAGGCTTCCTTTGTTTTGACGGCGTATCGGGATAAAATCTATATCAGCGCCCGCGCGATCGACGAGGTGAATGTGCAGATTATCATGGAGCGCCTCGGCGGCGGCGGCCATATGAACATTGCCGGTGCGCAGCTGACCGGTGTGGATATCGAGCAGGCGCGCCTGACACTTAAGGAAGTGCTGACACAGATGACGAAGGAAGGCGCACTATAAGTCCGAAAGAAAGGGGCAGTTAGAATTATGAAAGTGATTTTATTACAGGATGTGAAATCCCTCGGGAAAAAGGGGGAAATCGTAGAGGCATCTGAGAGCTATGCGCGGAAAGTGCTTCTGAAAAAAGGACTCGGCAAGGAAGCGACCGGGAAAAATCTGAATGATCTGAAGCTTCAGAAAGCAAATGCGGAGAAGGTGGCAAAGGAGAATCTGGCCGCTGCCGAGGCGCTGGCGAAAGAGATGAAAGACAAAGAAATCCGCGTGGCAGTAAAAGCCGGTGAGGGCGGCCGCGTTTTCGGCTCAGTTTCTTCGAAGGAGATTGCAGAGGAAATCCAGAAGCAGCTTGGCTATGAAGTCGACAAAAAGAAAATCGCGCTTGAGGCACCAATCAAGACGCTCGGCGTGACGCAGGTGAGCATCAAGCTGCACACAAAGGTGACGACGGATATTCTTGTACATGTAGTGGAGAAATAGGAACGGAGTCTCATTTGCCGGTTACGTTTTCTGCATTGAAGTGGGACAGCGAATGTTCAAAGACATTTGCTGTGGTCAGATGAAAAAGAAAGTGCCACAGGAAACAAGCAGGCAGGGACAGGAGAAGAGTCAGCAAAAAGCTGGAAAATCAGGTAAAGAACAGGCATAGAATTGAGAAAGGACCGGGAGGAGTGCCGCTGTGGAGGAAAATCTATTAAAGCGGGTTATGCCGCACAGTACGGAGGCGGAGCAGTCGGTCATCGGCGCGATGCTGATGGATCGGGATGCGGTGACCGTCGCGTCAGAGCTGCTCTCTCCGGATGATTTTTATCAGAAACAATTCGGGATCTTGTTTGAGGCAATGGTCGAGCTGAATGGTGAGAATAAGCCCATTGACCTTGTCACTTTGCAGAACCGCCTCAAGGAGAAGGACGTGCCGCCGGAGATCAGCAGCATGGAATTTGTGCGCGACCTGATCACATCGGTGCCGACGTCCGCGAATGTCAAATATTACGCGCAGATTGTTTCGGAAAAAGCACAGATGCGCCGACTGATCCGGGTAAATGAGGAAATCGCGTCGGCCTGCTATGCCGGGAAGGAAACAACGGAAGTCCTGATGGAAGATGCGGAAAAGAAGATTTTCCAGGTACTCCAGCAGAAGACGAGCGAGGATTTTGTGCCCATCAAGGACATTGTTCTGAACGCGCTGGACAAGATCGAGGCGGCCAGCCGTGCCAAGGGCAGTGTGACCGGTCTGGCGACCGGTTTTATTGACCTGGACTATAAGACATCCGGCTTCCAGCCATCCGACCTGCTGCTGATCGCGGCCCGTCCTTCCATGGGAAAGACGGCGTTTGTGCTGAACATCGCGGAATACATGGCGTTTCACAGCGGGCTGACCGTCGCGGTTTTCAGCCTTGAGATGTCAAAGGAGCAGCTGGTCAATCGTCTGTTTGCTATGGAATCGCGTGTGGACGCGCAGGTTCTGCGGACCGGCAACCTGAGCGACAGCGACTGGGCGAATCTGATCGAGGCGGCCGGGACCATCGGCCGTTCGAACCTGATCATTGACGATACACCGGGCATTTCCGTATCGGAGCTGCGAAGCAAATGCCGGAAATACAAGCTCGAACACAAGCTGGATATCATCATGATTGACTACCTGCAGCTGATGCAGGGCAGCAGCCGCCGCGTGGAGTCCAGGCAGCAGGAGATTTCCGATATCTCTCGTTCCCTAAAAGAAATCGCACGTGAGCTGCAGGTGCCCGTTGTGGCGCTCTCCCAGCTCTCCCGTGCCGTCGAGCAGCGCCCGGATCACCGCCCGATGCTCTCCGATCTGCGTGAATCCGGAGCCATTGAGCAGGACGCCGACGTCGTGATGTTCCTCTATCGGGACGACTATTACAATCACGACACGCAGAAAAAGGACGTGGCGGAGGTCATTATCGCCAAGCAGAGAAACGGTCCGATCGGAACCGTTGAGCTCGCCTGGCTGCCGAGATTCACCAAGTTTGCAAATATGAAGAAGCAGTAGCGATGAAAAGCTGTCAGTCGGACGCCGGGGCCTGCCACAGGTCCCGGTTTTTCGAGTTAAGAATAACATTTGTTTTTTGAACCTTCGGGTTCTTTTTTTAATTGTTTTTGCATACACTTGTATAAGGTATCCCGGTCGGGAAAAAGATGCCGGAATGGACGGACATTCAGATAACAGGGGGAGTACTTTATGAGGGGATCAGTGGTGAACGGTCAGGAGCTTTATTCCATGTCGGAGGCGGAGACCGAGGCGGAGGTTTCTTCCATGTCGGCGGCGGAGCTTTATTCCGAATCGGAATCGGCGGAGAACAAGACGAAGTTTTATTCCGAATCGGAATCGGGGGAGAAGGAGACGGAGCTTTATTCCGTGTCGGAGGCAGTGCGGAGAACTGGCGTACCGTCGCATGTTCTGCGGTATTGGGAGGACGAGCTGCATCTTTTTATCCGGAGGTCAGCACAGGGACATCGGCTCTACAGCGCAGAGGATCTTGTGGCATTCCGAAGGGTGAAGGAATTAAAAGAAAAAGGAATACAGCTGAAGGCAATCCGGCTGCTGCTGGAGAATTCGGAGGATGGAAAACGGCTGGAGCAGCTGTTCGGCGCGGATCCGGAAGCGGTGCAAAGCAAAGCAGAGCCAGGCATGCAAAAACAATATATAGCAGTACAAAATGAAGGGGTGATGGATAAAAGAGAGCAAAGTAAGACAGTGCCAGGCAAGGCGTCGCAGCGCGAGACGATACCGGATCCGGGAGGGGATTCCAAAGAAAATGCTTCGCGCCATATCGGTGCAGGGAAAGTGGAATATGAAATCATACCAACATCGGAGAGCGGCAATTATCAGCGCTTTGAATCTATGATACGCAGTCTGATCTGTGAGGCGGTAGCGGAGCAGAATGAAAAACTGGAGCAGGACCTTACAGAGCTGATTCGCGATGAATTTGACGATTTGTACATACAGCTGCTGGAAACAGCGAAGCGGGAAGCGGCGGCTGCCCAAATGAATGCTGCATCAACGCACGTAAAGAAGGGGGTTCTTCGAAGGCTGATGAATGTGATGAAAGAAAGACGTTGATTTTGTTAAAAATTAAGGGTCAACCCAAAGGGCCGACCCCAAAAACAAACAAAACAAGAAATGCGAAAGCCCCAAAAGACAAGGCCAAAAAGGCGAACAGCCAAAACCGGAAACACGCTGGCTTTGACTGTCCGGATCAGCCAATCGCGCCCTGAAGCGCAGCTTTGCGGTTTTACAGAGCCATCAGAAACCTGAGAAGAGCATCCTGCTGTTCGTCGGAGAGCTTCCCGTATTGTGCAAGAAGCTGTTTCTGCCGGTCCGTCAGGTCAACGGACTCCCCTTCAGCGAAAAATTGTGATAAAGTGATTCCGAACGCTTTGCAGATTGCCTCCAGCGTAGGCAAAGTGGGCGCATTGTTTCTGCCGAACATATTTGCAACAGTGGAAGCGGACAGGTTGGCTTCTCTGCAAAGACGGTAATCACTCCAGTTTCGCTCTTCCATCAGTTCTTTGATTCTCTTTTGTGCATTCATATGGTCACCACCCATCCGGCACGGTCTGTATGCTGATTTTGCAGAATTAACAGGAAGCGGCGTTGGCCGTTCCCTTTCGTTCATTTTACTGTCAGCGCCTGAAATCGAATAGTTCGCATGAGTAGACATAATAATACCCAAATGGGAAATACCGAAGCCGGAAGGATGGGCAGAGAACCGACTGAGAAAGGAAAGTGTTGATCATGAGCATCAGAAAAAGCATAAAAAGTAAAAAAACATAAAAAACAAAAAGGTAAAAAACAAAAAAACAGGGCATCTGCATTGGCGGACAAAAACATTCGTCAAAACAGGAACCCTGTTTCTGGATGTATCCTTTGTTATGTATCCTTTGGCCGGGAAGCCGGATGACTTCCGTCAGACCTGCAATATCTTACTCAGCGGAGATAGCTCCGGTCGGGCAGGCTGCCTCGCAGGTGCCGCACTCAAGACAGACATCCGGATCGATTACATACTTGCCGTCGCCCTCAGAAATTGCGTCAGCCGGGCATTCACCTGCGCATGTACCGCAAGCTACACACTCATCAGAAATTACGTATGCCATGATAGTATCCTCCTTATTGAAATTTTTTGCAAAGACCCGTTCCGAATCTTTGCTCCATTTTAATACAAAACATCAGAATAGACAAGCCTAATCTGAAAAATCCGTGTATTTTTGTGAAAACAACGGCAGGAATCCGGATGAGAATCCGGATGCGGACAGGGGAAATTTATCTTGCGCATTTGTTGCTTTCATATTATAATGTTCGCATCGGCGGCGGAGGCGGCGCGCAGAGACTTGCGTGCAGGGAAGCCTGCCGGATGACAGCGAAAGATAATATCGAAAGGTTGTTCATGACAACTGACAATAAGGAGGAAACAGATATGCCGGATACCATTACGAAAGACATGACAATTGGAGAAGTCCTTGAGATTGATTCCGGACTTGCCCCGGTTCTGATGGCGGGAGGGATGCACTGCATTGGCTGCCCGGCTTCGCAGATGGAATCTCTGGAGGAGGCGGCAATGGTGCATGGAATCGATCTGGACCTGCTGCTGATCCGTTTGAACACATATCTGAAGGCAGCTCAGGCTCAGGGCTGACCGGTCAATGCAGATATGGAAGCAGATGCGGGAATTTTGAATCAGTAGACCGGCCTGCATCTGTTGCGGTGGAAAGGAAACGGCATGAGGTCGTTTCCTTTCCTGCTATTCGCAGGACCTGCTCTGATTTGCAGATTCGACAGGGACGTCAGTCTGAAAGTCAATTTGACAGTTTTGCCGCCTGCATTCTGCGAAATCTGCGAAAAATGAAGAAGGTTCGCAATAAATTGCTTGTGATTCCCATTTATGCGTAGTACAATAAAGGCGATGATTTTATGAAAAAAATGTTGTTTGTGTACAACCCGAAGTCTGGGAAAGGGCAGATCCGGTTCAATCTGTCGCGGATTATTGAACGGTTCTCTATGGCAGATTTTGATGTCACTGTCTATCCGACCAAAGCGGTGCGGGACGCCGCACAGACCGTGTGTGCACGCGCGGCGGATTTTGACATGATTGTCTGCAGCGGCGGGGATGGAACACTCGATGAGGTCGTGACGGGACTGATGGAGAGCGGAGTGCGTCGGCCCATCGGCTATATTCCGGCCGGCAGTACGAATGATTTTGCCGGAAGCATCGGTATCCCGCGCCAGATGGAGCGCGCGGCGGATACAATTGTGAGCGGCGAGCAGTTTTGCTGTGACATCGGACATTTTAATGACCGCGATTATTTTGTCTATGTGGCGGCGTTTGGGCTTTTGACCGATGTCTCTTATCAGACCAAACAGGAACTGAAAAATGTGCTTGGCCATGCGGCTTATATCATCGAAGGGGTAAAGCGGCTTGGCAGCTGGCGCTCCTATTCCATTGAGGTGGAGAGCGATGAGTTCTGCGGGAATGGAGACTTCATATACGGTATGGTGTCGAATTCGAATTCCGTCGGCGGAATCAAGGGTCTGCCAGGCAGAGATGTGGAGCTTGACGACGGTCTGTTTGAGGTTCTGCTGGTGCGGACTCCGGTGGATCTGATCGACTGGCAGCAGACCATTGGTGCGCTGCTGATGAATGATGAGAGCAATAAAAATGTGATTCGCTTTAAGACGCGCTGCCTGGTGATTCGTTCGGAGGAGCCCGTGGCATGGACCCTCGATGGCGAGGATGGCGGCGAGTTTTGCACGGTCAAGCTGGAAAATCTTCATCGTGTGCTGGATATTATGGCGGGGGCAGGAAGGGAGCTGCATGAACCTGCTGATGAGAGAGAGCAGTTGCAGCAGCCGGAGGACGATGTGATTTTGGAGGTATCGGCGGTGGATGAGCCTTATGCGCAGTCTGATAAGGAAGATACGGCCGCTGAAACGGTTGGACAGAGACAGCCGGAGAAGGAACAGCTGGCCGGAGAGGCGCAGCCTGGGGAAGAACAGCTGACCGGAGAGGCGCAGCCCGGAGAAGAACAGCTGATCGGAGAGGCGCAGCCCGGGGGAGAACAGCTGATCGGAGAGGCGCAAACAGAGAAAGAACAGCCGGAGGATGCGTTCAAACGGTTTGCCCAGACCAAGGTATCCACGATGCAGGAGCTCTCGAAAGCTTTGACAGAGATGACGGACTGGCTGACGAGTCCGCTGCGGTCTTTCTGAAAATAAGGCATCGAAAGCATCGGAAAAATATCGAAAGCGTCAGAAAAGCAAATAAGTAGACCGTATCGCGCTATCGGCGAAACAGGCAGAATGCACTTGGAATTACGATGCGGGCTACCAGACAGGGTGGGAGGTTTTTATGCTTTACATAGGTGTAGATTTGGGCACATCGGCGGTCAAGCTGCTGCTGATGGAGGCAAATGGTGTGATCCGGAAAACGGTCTCCAGGGAGTATCCGCTCTATTTTCCACATCCGGGCTGGTCGGAGCAGAATCCGGAGGACTGGTGTGCGCAGACGATGGACGGACTGAAGGAGCTGCTCACTGACTGTGACCGGCAGGAGGTGGCGGGCATTAGCTTTGGCGGGCAGATGCATGGCCTTGTGATTCTGGATGCCGAAGATCAGGTGATCCGCCCGGCGATTCTCTGGAACGACGGACGGACGCTAGAGGAATGCGAGTATCTGAATCAGGAGATTGGAAGAGATAAGCTGTCGGAGTATACGGCGAATATCGCGTTTGCGGGCTTTACGGCGCCGAAGCTTCTGTGGCTGAAAAAACATGAGCCTGAGAATTTTGCCCGTATTGAGAAGATCATGCTCCCGAAGGATTATATTGCGTATCGGCTCTCCGGCGTGCACTGTACGGACGTGTCTGACGCGTCCGGGATGCTGCTGTTCGATGTGAAGAACCGCTGCTGGTCAAAGGAGATGCTGGAGATCTGCGGGATCCGGAAAGAGCAGATGGCCCGGATTTTTGAGAGTTATGAGGTAGTCGGAACTCTGCTTCCCCAAGCGGCTGAGGAGCTTGGAATTCCGGATACGGTAAAGGTGATTGCCGGAGCAGGCGACAATGCGGCGGCGGCGGTCGGTACCGGCACGGTCGGGGATGGACAGTGCAACATTTCCCTCGGCACGAGCGGCACGATTTTCATCTCTTCGAAGGACTTTGGCGTTGATAACCATAACGCGCTGCATGCGTTCGCGCACGCGGACGGTCATTATCATCTGATGGGCTGCATGCTCAGCGCGGCATCCTGCAACAAATGGTGGATGGATGAGATCATCGGCACGAAAGACTACGCGGCAGAGCAGGCGCAGATTGGCGCTGATCAGCTTGGCGAAAATCATGTTTATTTCCTGCCGTATCTCATGGGAGAGCGCTCCCCGCACAACAATCCGAACGCCCGGGGCACCTTCATCGGTATGACGATGGATACGACCCGCGCGGATATGACACAGGCCGTGCTGGAAGGCGTGGCATTTGCGCTTCGGGATTCTCTCGAGGTGGCAAAGACGCTGGGCATTTCCATCACACGCACAAAGATCTGCGGTGGCGGCGCGAAGAGCCCGCTCTGGAAAACGATCATCGCCAATGTTCTGAACCTGAAGGTGGATGTGATTGAGAGTGAGGAAGGACCGGGGCTTGGCGGCGCGATGCTGGCGGCTGTCGGCTGCGGGGAATATGCGTCCGTTGAAGAAGCTGCCGGGAAGATCATCCATGTGGTGGACACGATTGAGCCGGATTCGGCGCTTGCCGCGAAGTATAATGCTCGCTATGCGCAGTTTAAGCAGATTTATCCGGCCTGCAGGGCGCTCTTCGATGTGATTGCGTGAAGCACAGGTCTTAAAAACATAGCGTAGCGGGTTTGGAACCTGCGATTTGCATACCTGGCGAAGCTATTTCGCGACAGTGCCCAGACGCTTAAAGATGATTTCCTGAGCAAAATGGCAAAATTCTGTTTTTGGCCTGTCTGCGGTAAGCGTGCGGACGAAAGCGAATAAATCTGCGGATATCATAATATCAGCCTGTTTTGCAAATGCAGCTTTTGCGGCAGGATGCTGCAGGCTGAGAAACACATATAACCAAGAGATAATGAAAACAGGAGGACAAACAAATGCAAAACATTCCCAAAGTAAAAATCGGTATCGTTGCGGTGAGCCGTGACTGCTTCCCGGAGTCTCTTTCCGTGAACCGGAGAAAGGCGCTTGTGGACGCCTACAAGGCGAAGTACGACGCATCCGACATCTATGAGTGCCCGGTCTGTATCGTAGAGAGTGAGATTCACATGGTGCAGGCACTTGAGGACATTAAGGCCGCAGGCTGCAATGCACTCGTTGTATATCTTGGCAATTTCGGACCGGAGATTTCCGAGACTCTGCTTGCAAAGCATTTTGACGGACCGTCCATGTTCGTGGCGGCTGCGGAAGAGTCCGGCGATGATCTGGCGGATGGCCGCGGCGATGCCTACTGCGGTATGCTCAATGCCAGCTACAATCTGAAGCTGCGCAATATTCGCGCGTACATACCGGAATATCCGGTCGGCACGGCGGAAGAGTGTGCGGACATGATTCATGACTTTGTTCCGATTGCCCGCGCGGTGGTTGGTCTGCAGAATCTGAAAATCATCAGCTTTGGTCCGAGACCGCTGAATTTCCTTGCCTGCAACGCGCCGATCAAGCAGCTGTACAACCTTGGTGTGGAAATTGAGGAGAACTCCGAGCTTGATCTGTTCGAGGCGTTCAATAAGCATGACGGCGATGCGCGCATCCCGGATGTCGTGAAGGACATGGAAGCAGAGCTGGGCGAGGGCAATAAGAAGCCGGAGGTGCTCGCGAAGCTGGCTCAGTACGAGCTGACGCTGCTTGACTGGGTGGAAGCACACAAGGGCTACCGCAAATACGTAGCCATTGCGGGGAAATGCTGGCCGGCGTTCCAGACGCAGTTTGGCTTTGTTCCGTGCTATGTAAACAGCCGCCTGACCGGAAGAGGCATTCCGGTATCCTGTGAGGTGGATATTTATGGTACGCTGAGTGAGTTTATCGGTACCTGTGTCAGCGATGACATTGTTACGCTGCTTGATATCAACAACAGCGTTCCGGCGGATATTTATGAAGAGGACATCAAAGGAAAATTCAACTATACGCATAAGGATACCTTTATGGGCTTCCATTGCGGGAACACCTGCTCGAAGAAGCTGACCACGAGCACGATGAAGTATCAGAAAATCATGGCCCGCAGCCTTCCGGTTGAGGTGACGAACGGCACCCTGGAGGGAGATATTGTTCCGGGCGATATTACGTTCTTCCGTCTGCAGAGCACAGCGGATAACATTCTGCGCGCGTATGTCGCACAGGGCGAGGTGCTTCCGGTAGCGACCCGCTCGTTCGGCGGCATCGGTATTTTCGCGATCCCCGAGATGGGACGCTTCTATCGCCATGTGCTGATTGAGGGGAACTTCCCGCACCATGGCGCAGTAGCGTTTGGCCATCATGGGAAAGCGCTGTACGAGGTGTTTAAGCTGATCGGCGTATGCCCGGATGAGATTGGCTACAATCACCCGGCAAGCGTACCGTACCGCACGGAGAACCCGTTCGCATAATCGGAGGATACAGGAAACAAAAGGTCAGGAATGAATTTTTGCAAAATGATTGTGTGCGAAATTCTTAAAAACAAGGAGATAAAATGGATAAGAAATTATTTGGTACGCTCGCAGATGGGATTGAGACCTCTCTGTATTCCTTTACGAATCAGAATGGGGCAACGATGACGGTGACGGATCTGGGCGCGACGCTCGTTGGCCTGCTGGTTCCGGATCGGAATGGCAAACTCGTTGATGTAATTCTCGGCTATGATACACCGCAGGAATATGTGGATGGCAGCTGCTATTTTGGCGCGGTGATTGCTCCGAGCGGCAACCGTATCGCGAAGGGGCGTTTTACCATCGGCGGGAAGACCTACCAGCTTCCGATTAACGATAATGAGAACAATCTTCACAGCGGACCGCACGGCGCGGACGAGCGTGTGTGGGAAGTGGCAGGGACGGACGCGGAGACGAACAGCATCTCGTTTCATCTGGCGATTCCGGACGGAACAAATGGCTTCCCGGGGAATTTTGACATCACCGTCACCTACACGCTGACGGAGGACAATGCGGTGACGATTCATTACGAGGCGATCTCTGATCAGGATACCATCGCGAACATGACGAATCACACCTATTTCAATCTGGCAGGACATGCGTCCGGCTCGATCGAGAATCAGACGCTGATGCTCACGGCAGACCGTTATACGCCGGTCATTGATTTTCAGGCGATTCCTACCGGACAGATGGCGCCGGTGGCCGGCACACCGATGGATTTTCTTACCGCAAAGCCGATCGGTCTCGATATCAATGCGGACTTTGAGCAGCTGAAATTTGTCGGCGGATACGATCACAATTATGTCCTTCCGGACTGCGGCGGAGCCGTGCAGAAGTTCGCAGAAGCGTACAGAGAGGAGAGCGGCATCTGCATGGAAGTATTCACGGATTGCTGCTGCGTGCAGTTCTACGCAGGCAATGGAATGACGGAGCAGGCCGGCAAAAACGGCGCGACTTATTACAAACGTCAGGGCTTCTGCCTGGAATCTCAGTTTGCCCCGAACGCGATCAATGAGCCGGCGTTTCTCTCTCCGGTCCTGAAGGCGGGCGAGAAGTATGACACGCAGACCAGTTATCGGTTCTCTGTCAAAGAGTAAAGGCTTCGGTCATATATCTGGCGGACTTCGTCTGCGAATGTCTGGAACTTCGTACTGTAGATGCTCAGGCGACATGGTACGGACAGGCTGCAGAAGAAACTATCTCAAAAAGAATATTGACAAAATTGTGGGAAATGCTATACTTACCATAGTTGCCCGAAATCTTCATGGCTGCGGGCTTCGGTTCAATGCACACGGCTGCGTAAGGAATTATTCTGGCTAAAGCCGGACGCAGCTGGCGCGGCGGATAGGGTGAGAGAACTCCCCCTATCCGATTACTGAGAAATACGAAGATAAACACGTAGAAGAGAAGAGTAGAATGCGGAAGCATCCAGAGAGAGGGCGGCTGCTGGAAGTCCCTTATGCGGAACCATTTGAAAACTAACTCTGAGTGGCCCCAATCCGGTCCGGTGACTCCGTTATCGTCGAATGAGTGGTCTCTGGCAGAGAGTATCGTCTATTCTGCGTATAGTACGCGGGATGACAGGCTGTAAATCAGAGGCAGACAGGGTGGAACCGCGGCATATAGTATGATCGCCCCTGATGGCTGTTTTGGCTGTCAGGGGTTTTTCTATGCGTAAAAGAAAGGAGAAGGATGAAAATGATTATCACACTGAAGGATGGATCGAAAAGAGAGTATGTAAACCCAATGTCTGTCATTGAGATTGCAAAGGATATCAGTGAGGGGCTGGCGCGGGTGGCGACCGTCGCCGAGATTAATGGAGAGGAGGCGGATCTGCGCACGGTCGTTGATTCGGACTGTGAGCTGAACATTCTGACCTTTGACAGTCCGGAGGGCGCGGCTGCGTTCCGGCATACGACCTCTCATATTATGGCGCAGGCCATCAAGCGCCTGTATCCGGATGTGAAGCTGGCGATCGGGCCGTCCATCGCAGATGGATTTTACTATGACATCGACAGCGAGAATCCGATTACGCCGGAGGACCTTGAGAAGATTGAGGCGGAGATGAAAAAAATCGTAAAGGAAGCGCTGCCGCTGACCCGCTTCACAAAGCCGAGGGAGGAGGCCATTGCTTATTTTAAGGAAAAGAATGAGCCGTACAAGGTAGAGCTGATCGAGGATCTGCCTGAGGACGCGGAGATCAGCTTTTACCAGCAAGGGGAATTTGTTGACCTGTGCGCCGGTCCGCATCTGATGTCGACGAAGCCGGTGAAGGCGTTTAAGCTGACTAGCATCGCGGGTGCGTACTGGAGAGGCTCAGAGAAGAACAAGATGCTGACCCGTATCTACGGCACCTCGTTTACGAAAAAAGCGGATCTGGATGCGTATCTGACCCGGATGGAGGAGGCAAAGAAGCGCGACCACAGAAAGCTGGGCAAGCAGCTGGGCCTGTTCATGATGGCGGACGAGGGGCCGGGCTTCCCGTTCTTTTTGCCGAACGGCATGATTCTGAAGAATACGCTGCTGGACTACTGGAGAGAGATTCATACAAAGGCCGGCTATGTGGAAATTTCCACGCCGATTATCCTGAACCGTCAGCTCTGGGAGACCTCCGGGCACTGGGATCATTATAAGGAAAATATGTACACAACGGTTATTGACGACGAGGATTTCGCAATCAAGCCGATGAACTGCCCGGGCGGCGTGCTGGTGTATAAGTCGGAGCCGCGTTCTTACCGTGATCTGCCGCTGCGCATGGGCGAGCTGGGCATCGTGCACCGTCATGAAAAATCCGGCCAGCTGCACGGCCTGATGCGGGTGCGCTGCTTTACTCAGGACGACGCGCATATCTTTATGACGCCGGAACAGATCCGCGGCGAGATCAAGGGCGTTGTGAACCTGATTGATGAGGTATATCAGCTCTTTGGATTTAAATATCATGTGGAGCTGTCGACCCGCCCGGAGAACTCGATGGGCAGCGATGAGGACTGGGAGATGGCGACCGACGGTCTGCGCGGCGCGCTTGACGAGCTTGGTCTGGACTATGTAGTCAATGAGGGCGACGGCGCATTCTATGGTCCGAAGATCGACTTCCATCTGGAGGATTCCATCGGGCGTACCTGGCAGTGCGGCACGATTCAGCTGGACTTCCAGCTTCCGCAGCGTTTTGAGTGCGAATACATCGGCGCAGACGGTGAAAAGCACCGCCCGATTATGATCCACCGCGTGGCGTTTGGCTCTATCGAGCGTTTTATCGGTATTCTGATTGAGCACTTTGCGGGCGCGTTCCCGACCTGGCTCTCTCCGGAGCAGGTGCGCGTTCTGCCGATTTCCGACAAGTATATTGACTACGCGGAGACCGTAAAAGCGGCGCTGCGCGAGGAGGGAATCCGCGCGAATGTAGACACCCGCGCGGAGAAGATTGGCTATAAGATCCGCGAGGCGCAGATTGCGAAGACGCCGTATATGCTGGTCGTCGGCGCAAAGGAAGAGGAGGAGAAGCTGGTATCTGTCCGGAGCCGTTCGGAAGGCGATAAGGGACAGAGCACGATCTCTGAGTTTACTGCGATGATCAAAGAAGAAATTGCGACGCGTGCACGGTAGTGAGAGAACAATAAAACAACAATAAAACAACAATAAAACAACAATAAAACAACAATAAAACAACAAATGCCGCCTGCCGCCTGTATTGCAATATCATGTGCATTCTGTGCATGATGTATAATCTTATGACATGGCCGGATGGCGGCGGGAGAGTCCCCGGAATCCATCCGTTCGCGAGAGTTGAAAGAGCCTCACGAGCGGACTCGGATCCCGGGGATTTATGTTTTTTGTTCGCACAGATCATCCGAAATGAAACCGCCTGAAACGGCTGCGCCGGATCAACGACCGTTTTCCGGAAAATCCTTTATAAGACAAATGCATGGCGTTTGTTTTTCCATCATTTCTTCACAATTCATACACCTTCGAGACACAAAGCTGTCAAAATCCAGACACAGTTACCCTATAAAATTAACGAGAAAAGGGTTGAAAAACGTGAATTGTAAGGCGAATTCACGAGAAAAGCACAAAGCAATCAGCCAGTAGCTTTTGCAAATCCCTTTATGAAACACAGTGCCGCAGGAGCGTACAGATGGGATGCGGCAGACTGTGCAATAAATGAAAGGAGCACATGAAAATGAAGTGCAAAAGGAATTGGAATCGGAAAAGTGTTTGGAAGGCGGCATCTGAGTCGAGGAATTGCCCCCTCACTAGCGTTCGGCGGCAGGTTGCGCCGACAATGATAAAAACGCTTCGCGTTTGGTCGGCGCTGCTAACGGCTGCGACGCTGCTGTTCTCTTCGGTCGCGGTGTATGCGGCGGAGGAGGATGAGGAGACGGTATCGGCCGCCTCGATTACATCTGGGACATTTGAAATGAATACGGATTATCCGGGGATGTCCGCGACGGCCGGCGATACGCTCAGCTTTGATCTGGATTTTGTCAGCCCGGACGGTGCGGGACACGATGTGACGCTGACAACGGTTTCGCTCCCTGACGGATGGGAAGGCTATTTTAAAGGCAGCAGCACAGAGATCTCAGTGGTACATATTTCCGGGTCTGCAGTAGACGACAGTGATCTGGTGACCTACAGTCTGGCGATTCCGGATGATACGGAGGACGGCGATTACGAGGTAGAGCTTCTGGCGACGACGGATGACGGAGATGAGGCTGAGCTTACGCTGACCCTGAATGTGGCAGCGGAGGTGCGCGGAGAGAGCAGCTTCACATCGGAATATCCGGAGCAGGAGGGCGCGACCGGTACATCGTTTACCTTTGATGCGACACTGGTGAATAACCGTTCTGCGAATCAGACCTACAGCCTTTCCTCGAGTGCGCCGACCGGATGGAGTGTAACGATTGTTCCGTCTGATGATACCTCTACCGCTGTGGCAAGCATCGATGTGGATGCAGAAAGCAGCACCGGTCTGACGATTACGGTGACTCCGCCTGAAACAGTGGAGCAGGGAGACTATACGATTCCGGTCACGGCTACCTCTGCGAACGAGACGCTGAGCATGGAGCTTGCCATCACCATCACCGGTACCTATGACATTTCTTTGTCAACATCGGATGGCCTGCTGAGCTTTGACGCATATGAAAATAAATCCTCTTCTGTCACGCTGGTTGTCACGAACAATGGCAACGTTGATCTTTCAAACGTGACATTGTCCTCTTCCGCACCGACGGACTGGGAGGTAACGTTCAGTGAGTCCACGATCGATACGATCGAGGCGGGTGCGTCCGTGGAAGTGACAGCTTATGTGACACCGTGCGAGGACTCTATCACAGGCGACTATGAGACGGACATTACGGTCAGCACAGACGAGACCTCCGATACGGCTGCGTTCCGTGTATCGGTAAAGACATCCTCGACCTGGGGCTTTATCGCGATCGCAATTATTATCGTACTGGTAGTGATTCTGGGGGTAATCTTTAAGAAATTCGGGAGACGGTAAAAATGGCTGAAAAAAGCGCGAAAGAAATGAATAAAAATATGAGCGCAGATGCAGCCGTAAAAGAGAACGGCGCAAATGCGGGAAAAGAGAAGACAAGCGCAGATGCAGCCGCAAAAGAGAACGGCGCAAATGCGGGAAAAGAGAAAACAAGCGCAGATGCAGCCGCA
>JAJQHZ010000077.1:0-19244 GCA_021199475.1 Lachnospiraceae bacterium | reverse complement strand
AAAAGAGAACGGCGCAAATGCGGGAAAAGAGAAAACAAGCGCAGATGCAGCCGCAAAGGAAAACGGCGCAAATGCAGGAAAGAATAAAAAGAACGCCGTCAGTGATAAAACGGGAGAACGGATGAGCAGGAAGGGCGCGGAAGTGATCAAAACGGAGCACCTGACGAAGCGGTATGGCAAAAAGGTAGCGGTGAATGACCTGAATCTTTCCATTAAGAAGGGTGAGGTGTTTGGACTGCTTGGCCCGAACGGCGCCGGGAAGACGACAACGATCCTGATGCTGCTCGGTCTGACGGAGCCCAGCGCCGGTCAGGCGACCATTGAGGGTATGGACTGCAAGCGCGATCCGCTGGGCGTCAAATCCATTGTGGGTTATCTGCCGGACAATGCAGGGTTTTACGGCGACATGACCGGGCGGCAGAATCTGCGATTTACCGGCCGCCTGAACGGGCTGGAAGGGCAGGAGCTGGAGGATCGGATCGAAAGCCTTTTAAAGAGAGTGGATATTGAGTACGCCGGCGACCAGAAAGTCGGCACGTATTCCAGAGGTATGCGCCAGAGACTGGGCGTGGCGGATGTCCTGATGAAGGATCCGGAAATCATCATTATGGATGAGCCGACACTCGGTATTGACCCGGAAGGGATGCGCAAGCTGCTGATCCTGATAAGGGAGCTGGCGGAGGAAGACGGCCGGACCATCCTGATTTCTTCTCATCAGCTGTATCAGGTCCAGCAGATCTGCGACCGGGTTGGCATTTTCATTGAAGGAAACCTGATTGTCAGCGGCACGCTCCGCGAGCTGGAGGAGCACATCCGTAAGGAGGGCTCTTACCTGCTGGAGCTGTCGGTGCAGCCGATGGACGACCAGCTGCTCGGTATGCTCTATCAGCAGGACGGCGTTAAGAAAATCGAAAAAGAGGGCGATAAATTCATGATCACCTCGAAAAAGGATATCCGTCCGACACTGACGCGTTTCCTGGGAGAGAACGGCTATACCGTTTACCATCTGCACCAGCGCGGCGGCGATCTGGATGAGATTTACAGAGTTTATTTTGAAAAGGCAGGTCAGGCAGATGAAAGAAGCAGTTATGAAAAAAACAACAAAAAACGCAAGTGGATCGGCAGGAAAAAACAGCAGGCCGTCTGACGGCGGCGCCCGGGAGGCGGGCAGCAAACGGGTCAGCGGCTTTACAGGGCTTTCCGCCCTGTTTCGCAAAGAGATGGCGGACCAGCTTCGGAGCAGACGGTTTCTGATTCTGCTGATTCTGATCGGCGCGACGAGTTTCGCAAGCTTCTACGGAGCGATCAGCGAGCTGTCGGAATCGACCAGTGATTATCTGTTCCTGGAATTGTACACGTCGAGCGGCAGTTCGATTCCGTCCTTCATGTACTTTATCGCGCTGCTGGGACCGATCGTTGGTCTTGCGCTTGGATTTGACGCGATCAACAGTGAGCGGCAGTCGAACACACTGAACCGTCTGGTTGCGCAGCCGATTTACCGCGACTCCATCATCATCGGGAAATTCCTGGCGGGTACCGCAGTGATCGCAATCGTTATCTTTACCATCGGGATTGCGGCCGGGGCGGTGGGAGTGATTGTGACCGGTCTGACGCCGACCGGCGAGGAAGCGATGAGAATCCTCTGCTTCCTGGCATTTACTGTGGTTTACATCGCGTTCTGGCTGGCGCTGGCAATCCTTTTCTCCACGATTTGCCGCCATTCCGCGACCTCGGCTCTGATCACGATCGCGCTCTGGATTTTCTTCTCGATTTTCATGAGCCTGATCGCGCAGATTATTGCAGGAGCAGTTTATCCGATCAATACAACGTATGGGCAGATGTTCAACCAGGTAAAATACTATACGCTGAAGCTGAACCTGAACCGAATCTCCCCGTATTACCTCTACAGTGAGGCGGTAACAACGATCCTGAACCCGTCGGTCCGCGCAGTGAACGTCGTCACAACCAGCCAGCTGGTCGGCGCAATCAGCAGCTATCTGTCACTCGGACAGAGCCTTCTGCTCGTATGGCCGCATCTCGTCGGCATCATCGCAGAGATGATCGTGGCGTTTGGGTGCTCGTATGTCGGATTCATGAGACAGGAGATCCGGACGAACTGAAGATTCACTGTGATTGTAACAAAAACAGTATATAAACGATTCTCAGGCACTTCGCATGACGGGGTGCCTGATTTTAGTGAAAGAGATCCGCAGATGTCGGTTTGTTTCATTTTCAAAATAAGGGAATATTTTTGCGGGAAACGTAGAAACTACCTTTGTAAAACAATGTGCAGAAGCGGCGGTACGTATAATCCGGAGGGCTTTAGCCATGTACGGATATGCTGCCTGGAAAAACGTTTCGTCTGCACTTGATAAATACGTGCTATATAAGGAGGTAGTGTAGAATGCCGGCTTTGGTATGTTCAGCAAAAAACTGCAGATACAATGATTCCATGTATTGCTGCAAGGGCGATATCAATGTGGGAGGAGCGCAGGCGGTGGTCTGTCAGGACACCTGCTGCGAGAGCTTTTATGAGAGAACCGGAGACGAGATGAAGGATTCCTGCGGCTGCGGTCGGCCGGAACGGAAAATCGATATCCGCTGTGAGGCGACCAAGTGTGAGTACAACAACAATTGTGTCTGCCGCGCGGATCATGTGGACATCGCGGGTGTGTCGGCCTGCCGCTGCGATGAGACGGAATGCGTCACATTTAATGGAAGGTAGCTTTCGCAAGGCGGCTGCCGAAGGCCTGTCAGGGCCGGAATCAGACAGGAGCTGCTGCAGCTTTTAAACGTCAAAACGATGTTCAGGCAAATGAAATGGGAACGAGTGCATGAAATCCGAAGGGACCGCATGTGCTCGTTCTTTTTGCCCGGTTTTTTCATTTACCCCATTGCAAGAAACGAAATCGTAGTGTATAGTACTCTGGATTGTTTTAAGTCAAATATCCGTGCAAGCTATGTCATAAGGCGTCGGTTATGCCGACGGGCGCTGGGTGCCAGTGGCACTCGTTTAGCACCGACCGAAGCGAAGCGTAGATCCTTATGACTCCGGCTACCCGGCTCGTTGCTTCGCGGGAATAAAACAGCGAGAGGAGAGGGAGCATTTATGACCATTCAGGTACTGCTGCGGCAGATGATACTTATTTTTCTGGAAATTGCGGTTGGCTTTGCGGGGGCAAAGCTTGGGATTATCACAGACCGGGACAGCAAATTTCTGTCTGACCTGGTTATGAAGGTGACGCTGCCCTGTACGCTGCTAGCGAGCACAGACATCGACGCCGGTCAGGGGACGGTGCTGCTGATGCTGGAGGGATTTCTGCTGCTGGAAGCGCTGTATCTGATCAGCACGGCGATCTGTCTGGCGGTCGCCAGGGCGAGGCATCTGACGGCCGGAGAAAAAGCGGTGTTTATCGGCGTGACGGTGCTGCCGAACAGCGCGTTTGTGGGTATCCCGCTGGTGACGGGAATCCTCGGAGATTCCGTCGGTATGGTCTATGTCGCGTCCGGCATGATCGCCTACAATCTTTTCTTTTTTACCTACGTGGCCCGGCTGTTTCAGCCCGGAAGTAAAATTGACTTCAAAAGCTTTCTGACCCCGGCAAATCTGACGACCGCGGTCATGGTACTGATGCTTCTGACCGGACTGCGTTTTCCGTCGCCACTGCAGAGCTTTTTCGATGCGATGGGAGGGTGTACAACGCCGCTGGCTTTGCTCATCGTCGGTGTGATGCTGGCCGGAAGCGACCTGCTGGCTCTGGTAAAACGGCCGTTTCTGTATCTGATTACGATCCTGCGGAATCTCCTTTTTCCACTCGCGTTCCTTCTGGTCCTCTGGCTTCTGCCTCTGGATCGGACCATGTGCATGGGAGTGTGCATTCTCGCCGCATGCCCGGCGGGCAGTCTGACGGCAGTCCTTGCCAGACAGCATGAAATGGAGGGAGAGCTGGCGGGTCAGGCAGTCGCGCAGTCAACCCTCGCGATGATTGTCACCGTCCCGCTGCTTCTGGGGATCGCATCGGCGCTGTTCTGAATATCATAAAATGCAAAAAAAGATTGACACCGGCAGGCTCCTGTGCTATGATTCCAAGAGTTGTAAAGAACAGGAAAGCAGAGTATCCACTCTCACCCTGGCACGCAGGGGATCGCGAGATTCGTGACAAATAGCCGGGCTTCGGATTGTAGAAGCCATTCTGATGAAGGTGTTTATCTGTCGGACGGCATGCAGTGACCAGTGGTTCATATGGAAGTCAATCAATGTGCATGGTTTGGGGCATTCTTCAAATGGTGGACGGTTGTCTGTGTATGTGAGTGGATAAGCAAGGTTATCCACTTTTTTTTATGCACATGGGTCGCATAAGGAATTTTCCAGCTTACGCTGGAGCGGCGGACAGGGAGAGAAGATTCCCCTGACCGAATGTACAGAGCCGAGTGGATATACCAGGGAGCGTTCCTGTGACTGCAAACAGCGGACAGCCGGCCGGGTGGCGGGTGCGTCCGGTTGGCACATGTGTTTATAGTTTAGAGTCAGATCAGTGTGTGGAGGTGTACGAACATTAGCGAATTAATGATTAACGAACAAATCAGAGACCGGGAAGTCCGCTTGATCGGTGTGAATGGCGAGCAGCTTGGTATCATGTCTGCAAAAGAGGCTCAGAAGCTTGCGAGAGAGGCTGAGCTTGACCTTGTGAAGATCGCGCCGACGGCGAAGCCGCCTGTGTGCAAGATCATCGATTACGGGAAATATCGTTACGAGTTGGCCAGGAAAGAAAAAGAGGCCAGAAAGAAACAGAAGACGGTTGAGATTAAAGAGATTCGGTTATCTCCGAACATTGATGAGAATGATTTGAATACGAAGGTGAACAACGCCCGTAAGTTCTTATCGAAAGGAAATAAGGTAAAAGTTACTCTGCGCTTCCGCGGCAGGGAGATGGCGCATATGCAGGCGAACCGCTACATTCTTGAGGATGTTGCGAAGTCGCTCTCGGATATCGCGGTCATTGACCGGCCCATCAAGCAGGAAGGCAGGACCCTCACTCTGTTTTTGATGGAAAAACGTTCATAATGTGCTGACGCGAGGGCGGACGGGCTGACATCGTCTGCCGCAGAATGAAGGAAAGACAATGACATCCACGCTTTTATCCGGGATGGGCTTTGTCATGAATGAAGGAGGAACTCTAAGATGCCAAAAATGAAAACAAGCAGAGCGGCTGCGAAGCGTTTCCAGAAGACCGGTTCAGGGCTGCTGAAGAGAAACAAAGCTTATAAAAGCCATATCTTAACCAAGAAGTCGACCAAGAGAAAGAGAAATCTGCGGAAATCTGCGATTGTGGATCCGACAAACGCATCCAACATGAAGAAGATTTTACCGTATCTGTAAACGACAGGAAGCCGAAGGAGGAATTAAGAGATGGCTAGAATTAAAGGTGGAATTAATAGAAGAAAGAAACACAATCGTGTGCTGAAGCTGGCGAAGGGCTACAGAGGAGCCAGATCAAAGCAGTATCGGATCGCGAAGCAGTCTGTTATGCGTGAGCTGACCAGCTCCTACGCCGGAAGAAAGCAGAAGAAGCGTCAGTTCCGTCAGCTGTGGATCGCGCGTATCAATGCAGGCGCGCGCCTGAACGGCCTGTCCTACAGCAAATTCATGTATGGCCTGAAGCTGGCCGGTGTGGATCTGAACCGGAAGGTTCTCGCGGACATGGCGGTAAATGATGCAGAAGGCTTTGCAACGCTGGTAGAGCTTGCAAAGACGAAGGTCGCGGAGGCGGCATAATCGCCTGACTCCCGCAGGCTGCTGGAACAAAAAGGTAATTACGCGGAACCGCCGACCGCAGACTGGCATGGTTCCGGACGGTTGAAAAAGCACATTCCGATTTACTGCTCAAGCAGCAGGGAGGGGATGTGCTTTTTTATGCGCAGGGCCGGGCAAGGTGTATTGCGGCTAAAGCCGCACCCGGCCCGCGCGGGCGAGTAGGAGTTCGGCCAGCCGTCTCCTACTCGATCGCAGTGCTGCGTAAGGAATTTTTCTGGCAGGCTGCCTTCTGCTCGATTTTCGAATAAATTCTTGCCCTTTGCGTCATTTAGTGTTAGAATGTGTGCTGTCAGTGAAAATGGATGACAGGATATTTTTCAGGATTGGAGATTTGCAATGGCTTTTAATTTTGTTAAAAAATTCTTTGGTACCCACAGCGACCATGAGCTGAAACGCATTGAGCCGATTGTGGACAAGATAGAGGCGTTGCGGCCGGAGATGGTGGCGCTCTCGGACGAGCAG
Source organism: Lachnospiraceae bacterium (assembly GCA_021199475.1). Taxonomy (GTDB): domain Bacteria; phylum Bacillota; class Clostridia; order Lachnospirales; family Lachnospiraceae; genus Choladousia. Next base: position 12,967 of record JAJQHZ010000077.1, on the reverse strand, counting down.
CTGCAGGCGAAGACGCCGGAGTTTAAGGAACGATACGCGAACGGCGAGACACTGGATGACCTGCTTCCGGAGGCATTCGCGGTGGTGCGTGAGGCAGCGCGGCGTGTGCTCGGCATGGAGCATTACCGGGTGCAGCTGATCGGCGGTATCATTCTTCATCAGGGGCGTATCGCGGAGATGCGTACCGGTGAAGGAAAAACACTGGTTTCGACCTGCCCGGCGTATCTGAATGCGCTGACCGGGAAGGGTGTGCATATTATCACGGTCAATGATTATCTGGCGAGCCGTGATGCGGAATGGATGGGTTCGGTGCATCGGTTCCTCGGGCTGACCGTCGGCTGCGTGCTGAATTCGATGAACAACGATGAACGGCGCGAGCAGTACGCCTGCGACATTACCTATATTACTAATAACGAGGACGGCTTCGATTACCTGCGTGACAACATGGTCATTTACAAGGAGCAGCTCGTGCAGCGCGGTCTGGTCTACGCGATCATCGATGAGGTTGACTCGGTTCTGATTGATGAGGCCCGGACGCCGCTGATCATTTCCGGACAGAGCGGCAAATCCACGAAGCTCTATGAGGTCTGTGATATCCTCGCCAGACAGCTCCAGAAGGGCGAGGCGAGCGGCGAGGTCACGAAGATGACCGCCATCATGGGAGAGGAAATCACGGAGACCGGCGACTTTATTGTCAATGAGAAGGACAAGCTGGTCACGCTGACGCAGGAAGGCATTGAGAAGGTCGAGAAGTTTTTCAAGATTGACAACTTTTCCGATGCGGAAAATCTGGAAATCCAGCACAACGTCGATCTGGCGCTGCGCGCCAACTATCTGATGTTCCGCGACCAGGATTATGTGGTGAAGGACGATGAGGTTCTGATCGTCGATGAGTTTACCGGCCGTATCATGCCGGGACGCCGTTATTCGGACGGTCTGCATCAGGCGATCGAGGCGAAGGAGCATGTAAAGGTAAAGCGGGAGAGCAAGACGCTCGCAACGATTACCTTCCAGAACTTCTTTAATAAATACGAAAAGAAAGCCGGTATGACCGGTACGGCTCTGACGGAGGAAGAGGAGTTCCGCGACATCTATGGGATGGATGTTATCGCGATCCCGACGAATGTTCCGGTCATCCGCAAGGACCTTGAAGACGCGGTCTATATGACTCAGAAGGAAAAATACCGCGCCGTTGTCGAGGCGGTGAAGGAAGCGCATGCCAAGGGACAGCCGGTGCTGGTCGGCACGATTACGATTGAGGTATCGGAGCTGATCAGTAATCTCCTGAAGCGTGAGGGCATCAAGCATCAGGTCCTGAACGCGAAGTTCCATGAGATGGAGGCGGAGATCGTGGCGGAGGCCGGTGTCCATGGCACCGTGACGATCGCGACGAACATGGCCGGCCGTGGTACCGATATCAAGCTGGACGACGAGGCCAGAGCCGCGGGCGGTCTGAAGATCATCGGCACCGAGCGCCATGAGTCCCGCCGTATTGACAATCAGCTGCGCGGCCGTTCCGGCCGTCAGGGCGACCCGGGCGAATCCAGATTCTATATTTCTCTGGAAGACGATCTGATGCGTCTGTTCGGCTCCGAGAAGATGATGAATGTCTTCAAGTCCCTCGGTGTGCAGGAAGGCGAACAGATTGAACACAAGATGCTCTCCAGCGCGATTGAAAAGGCGCAGATGAAGATTGAGAGCAACAACTTCGGCATCCGTAAAAACCTCCTCGAGTACGATCAGGTCAACAACGAGCAGCGTGAGATTATGTATGCGGAGCGCCGCCGGGTACTGGACGGCGAGAGCATGCGCGACTCCATCCTGAAGATGGCGGAGGAAATCATCGGCCGCGCGGTTGACAGAAGCTGCAGCGACAACGATCAGGAGAACTGGGATCTGGCGGAGCTGAACAATCTCCTGCTTCCGACCATCCCGCTTGCCCCCATCACGGAGGAGCGTACCGCGTCCATTTCTGGCAAGGATGAGCTGAAAACCGCGCTGAAGGACGAGGCTCTGAAGCTTTACGAGGCAAAGGAAGCTGAGGTAGGCGACAACGAAAAATTCCGCGAGATGGAGCGCGTGATCCTGCTGAGAGTCATCGACCGCAAGTGGATGGATCACATCGACGACATGGATCAGCTCCGTCAGGGCATCGGCCTGCAGGCTTACGGCCAGCGCGACCCGAAGGTAGAGTACAAGATGAGTGCCTACGAGATGTTCGACGAGATGACGGCGGGCATTCAGCAGGACACTGTGCGTCTGCTCTATCACATCAAGGTAGAACAGAAGGTTGAGCGTGAGGAGGTCGCGAAGGGGACCGGCACGAACAAGGACGACTCCGGTCCGCGCGCACCGAAAAAGCGCGTCTCTGAAAAAATCTACCCCAACGATCCCTGCCCCTGTGGAAGCGGGAAGAAGTACAAGCAGTGCTGCGGACGGAGAGCGTAGAAGATTTATATATAAAGAAAGAAGGTGACACAATGGTAGAACTTGACCAGTTCAAAGCAATTTTAAACAGCTACACAAAACCATTAGTGGAAGTGAGGGATTCACTTTGACCTCGTAAACAAGGAACAGAGGATTCAGGAGCTGGAGCGCCGGATGGAGGAGCCGGATTTCTGGGACAATCCGGAGCAGTCACAGGAGTCAATGAAGACGCTCGCGAGTCTGAAGGAGGATGTGGCGACCTGCAAACAGCTGCAGGATGAGTACGAGGAGATCGAGCTTCTGATCGAGATGGGTTACGAGGAAAATGATGCATCCGTGCTTCCTGAGATTCAGGAGATGCTGGATGAGTTCCAGAAGACGCTGGACGACATCCGCATCAAGACACTGCTCTCGGGTGAGTACGATGAGGATAACGCGATTGTGACGCTGCACGCGGGCGCGGGCGGCACGGAATCCTGCGACTGGGCTTCTATGCTGTACCGGATGTATACGCGTTGGGCGGAAAAGAAAGGCTATCAGCTGGAGGTGCTGGACTTCCTGGATGGCGAGGAAGCCGGGATTAAATCGGTGACCTTTCAGGTAAATGGCGCAAAAGCCTACGGCTACCTGAAGTCTGAAAAGGGAGTTCACCGCCTGGTGCGGATTTCCCCGTTTAATGCGGCGGGCAAGCGGCAGACGTCTTTTGTCAGCTGCGAGGTGATGCCGGTTCTGGAAAAGGATCCGGATATTGAAATCAACCCGGACGAGCTGCGCATTGATACGTACCGCTCCAGCGGTGCAGGCGGTCAGCACATCAACAAGACTTCTTCCGCGATCCGCATCACGCATCTGCCGACGGGAATTGTGGTGACCTGCCAGAACGAGCGCTCTCAGTTCCAGAACAAGGACAAGGCGATGCAGATGCTCAAAACGAAGCTTCTTCTTCTGCGGGAGCAGGAGAATGCGGAAAAAGCGTCGGATATCCGCGGTGAGGTCAAGGAGATTGGCTGGGGGAACCAGATTCGCTCCTATGTCATGCAGCCCTACAAGATGGTCAAGGACCTGCGTACCGGCGAAGAGACGGGCAATGTGGACGCCGTCATGGATGGCGCGCTGGATCCGTTTATCAATGCCTATCTGAAATGGGTGTCTTTGGGCGGAAAACCGCAGGACACGGAGGCAGACGGATAAAGGTTCGTGATTTGTCAGAAGAATCATGGATATACAGGAAACAAAAATTGGATAAAGACCTGCTGCATAATCAGATGCGTCAGGTCTTTTAAATTTTACTTGCAATGCACAGGGAAGTGTGGTAAGATTCCATGCGTGGTATACAAATGTTTTCCTGTCGCAAACATCTCGCGTTTTTTTAGAAAGGTTTATTCCCGCGAAGCAACGAGCCGGGTAGTTGTGCCTGCATCGGGATATTTGAATGTGGGAGATGTGTTATGTTTTATGAATGGACGGGAAGAGTCAGGTGATGCCTGACACCAAGAACTGCCATGTCCAAGTGGAGCACCGCACGATTGAGAAGCTGCCGCAAATGAGTAAGTAATTTTGTGACAGCGCCTGGGATCAGGCATCAGGCGGTTGGCATGGGCAGTTTTTTCACGCAATGATCACTTCCTGCGGGCTGACGTATATGGAGGAATCGAAGATGCCGGATGGTTCAAAATATTATGTGGTGAAAGAAAAAGCAGTGCCGGAGGTTCTGATGAAGGTCGTGGAGGCAAAGCGTCTGCTGGAGACCGGGCGGGCATCGACGGTGCAGGACGCGGCGGATGCAGTTGGCATCAGCCGGAGCTCTTTTTACAAGTACAAAGAAGATATTTTCCCGTTCCGCGATACGGTAAAAGGGAAAAATTTTACTCTTCTGCTGCAGATGCATGATGAGCCGGGACTTTTGTCCGATGTCCTTCATGTGGTGGCAGATTATCATGCAAATATCCTGACGATTCACCAGAGCATCCCGACGAACGGGGTAGCAATGCTCACTCTTAGTGTGGAGGTGCTTCCGTCGACCGGGGATATTTCGAGCATGATCGAGACGATCGAGGCGAAAGAGGGCGTACAGTATCTCAAAATCCTGGCGCGCGAGTAAGTTTTTATTATTAATGATACCTGCAAACGGAATCGGTTCAGGTATGGAAAAATGAGGAGATTATTATGGTAGCAGTAGCAGTCTTAGGGTATGGAACCGTCGGTTCCGGAGTTGTAAAGGTGATCGAGACGAACCACGACAGTATTCTGGCAAAAACCGGCGTGGATCTGCAGGTGAAATATGTTCTTGACCTGCGGGAGTTCCCGGGCGATCCGGTGCAGGAGAAGCTCGTACATGATTATGATGTGATTGTCAACGATCCGGAGGTGCGGATCGTGGTTGAGACAATGGGCGGCCTGAATCCGTCGTATCCGTTTACGAAGCGCGCGCTGGAAGCCGGAAAGAGTGTGTGTACATCGAATAAGGAGCTGGTCGCGCGGCATGGCACGGAGCTCCTGGAGACTGCGAAAGCCCATCAGGCAAGCTACCTGTTTGAGGCAAGCTGCGGCGGCGGGATTCCGATCATCCGCCCGCTGCGCACCTCCCTTGGCGCAGATGTGATTGACGAGATTACCGGAATCGTAAATGGCACGACGAACTATATTCTGACCAAAAAGTCTGACGAAGGACTGGAGTTTGACGACGTTTTGCGCGAAGCGCAGCAGAAGGGGTATGCGGAGCGCAATCCGGAGGCGGATGTGGAAGGGCATGACGCCTGCCGCAAGATTGCGATCCTGTCCTCGCTGGCGTATGGCAAACGCGTCGATTATACGGATGTCTATACTGAAGGAATCACAAAAATCACCTCCGCAGAGGTGCGCTATGCGAAAGAGCTGGGAATGGCGATCCGCCTGCTGGCATACAGCCACAAGAAGGAGGACAAAGTCATCGCGATGGTCGCGCCGTTCCTCGTGAAGAAGACCGATCCGCTTTATTTTGTGAATGGTGTGTTTAATGCGATATTCGTGCATGGAAATATGCTCGGCGATGCGATGTTTTACGGACAGGGCGCCGGCAAAGAGGCGACCGCGAGCGCGGTGGTGGCGGATGTCATCGAGGAAGCGCAGACACTCGGACGCAGCGTGATGTCTGACTGGAGCCCCGAGAAGCAGGAGCTGCAGCCGGTTTCGGAGACAGAGAAACAGTTCTTTGTCCGCATTGCGGGCGATGTGAACAGCCGCGAAGAGGTGGAGACGGTATTCGGCGCGATTTCGGTCGTTCAGGCGGATCTGCCGGACGAATATGGCTTCATCACACCGGTGATGACCGAGGCGCACTATCAGGAGTGCGCGACGAAGCTGGAGGATCGGATCCTTGGCATGATCCGGATCCGGGCGTAGCATGTTGCTGACCGCAAAAAAAGAAGAAGAGAACACATGGGATTTTATTCGGACTGCCGGGACCTTGGCAGGCACGGATGGATAGGGATTGGAGACTGAAATGAAATATATTGTGATACTGGGAGACGGCATGGCGGATGAGCCGCAGGAGGCGCTGAATGGGCGTACACCGCTGGAGGCGGCCGTGACGCCTGCGATGGATGAGCTGGCGAAAACCGGGGAGATCGGACTGGTGAAGACGATTCCGGACGGGATGGCGCCGGGCAGCGATACGGCGAATCTGGCGGTGCTTGGCTACAATCCGCGGGAGTATTATACCGGCCGGTCCCCGCTGGAGGCATTGAGCATTGGTGTTCCGATGAAGGATATCGATGTCGCCATGCGCTGCAATCTGGTGACGCTGACGGAAGAGGAGCCCTATGAACAGAAGCGAATCATCGATCACAGCTCCGACGAGATCAGCACAGAGGATGCCGCGGTTTTGCTCAAGGCGGTACAGGACGAGCTGGAAAATGAGACATATCAGTTTTATGTGGGAACCAGCTACCGCCATTGCGTGATCAAGGCGGGCGCCGCCGCACCGCATATGGACGCGGCTCTGGAGCAGCTGACTCCGCCGCATGACCATCTGACGGAGGTCATTGGCCCGTATCTGCCGGCGGATGAAGCGCTTCTTGCGATGCAGAAGCGCAGCTATGAGATCCTTTCAAACCACCCAATCAATCTGGCCCGAAAGGCGAAGGGCTTACATCCGGCGAACAGCTGCTGGTTCTGGGGCGCGGGCACGAAGCCGATGGTGGATTCTTTCGAGAAAAAGAATGGTGTCAAGGGCGCTATGATTTCGGCGGTCGACCTGCTCAAGGGCATTGCAATCGGCGCCGGGATGCAGGTAATTCTTGTCGAAGGCGCGAACGGCGGCCTGAATACAAATTATGAAGGAAAGGCGCAGGCGGCGGTGGACGCCCTTTTAAAAGGCGGCGCAGACTTTGTTTATGTGCATCTGGAGGCACCGGACGAAATGGGGCACCAGGGCAGTCTGGAGCGCAAATTACAGTCGATTGAGAATCTTGACCAGCGGATCATTCGCATTGTAAAGGAGCAGATGGATGCCTCCTGCGAGCCGTACCGGATGCTCGTCATGCCGGATCACCCGACCCCGATCCGTATCCGTACCCATACCGCCGACCCGATTCCGTATCTGCTCTACGACAGCACAAAAACGCTCCGGGCAAAGGATAGTGCGGAAACTGCGGCGAGCGGGCAGACGGTGGGGAAAAATTGCAAAGAAATGCCTTCCGGCTGCACAGAATCGGTGATATATTGTGAACGCACGGCAGAAAAGAGCGGAATCTTCCGTCCGGACGGGTATCGGCTGATTGATGTGCTGTTGGAGAAAAGAGAATGAATTTTATTATCTCATGACACACGATTATCCGCCGTTGGTGTTGTTTGAGGAGGATAAAAAGACGTACTACATGGCGTTAACAGCCTATGACAAGACCGGAAAAATTGACGGATTTCTGATGTTTCTGCGTGAACAGATGGTGAAAACGTGGAAGCGAAAAAAGAGACCGACTGTGAAACTGAACATGTTATTGTAAAGCAGAAGCGCGCAGAGTGTTTGAACCCTGCGCGCTTCTTTTTAAAAAGCTCTCAATGTCCGGAAATTCCTTATAGAAATACCCTGACTTTTAATGTCCGGAAATTCTTTATAGAAATACCCTGACTTTCAGTGCCCGGAAATTTTTTTATAGAAATACCCGCACGTCGTATAGACATATGGCTGCACGAACAGCATACCGATGCCGAAGGAGAGCAGCGCCAGCAAATACATCCCAACAAAGGAAAGCAGCATGGTGAGATAGCGGCCGCGCATACCGTTCATGAGAGTCCAGCTCCCGGACATCATATCCCGGAAGGACAGATTGGTGTCGTCAGCGTGGACGAACAGCGTCATGGAGAAGGAAATTTCAACGCTGACAAACAGAACAACAGCAATGATCAGCACAGCTGTGGCGAACAGAATCTGGGTCGATTCTCCGTAGAACAGCCGGCCAATGATCGTATCCAGCCACCAGAATGCAAGCTGCATGAAAATCCAGGTCACGATAAACTGCAAAACGGAGTAAATCGCGACTGGCTCCGGGTGCTCCGTAAACATGGAGAACAGATCCGTCCAGCGGTAAGGGCGGTTGTTGCAGATATCCAGATAGATGCGGTACAGTCCGGCGAGCAGGATGTAGTAAACCATATTGACCAGAATCGAGCATCCGAAATAAATCAGAACACTGAGAATGCCGGTCCCGGAGGGGGTCGCCATCAGCGCGAGATAGCTCAGCACCAGATTCAGCACCGTGAGCAAAAGCGTGATACCGGCAAGTACCGCGTGCTGATTTTTCAGAACACAGCGCGCGTAGCATTTGATTTCTTTTGTAACAGGTCGTTCCATCAGATAAAGCCTCCTTCGTCGGCGGAATTGTTTGAATCGTTCGGCTGACTGCCGGAACCATCATGACCGGAATCTCCATGACCAGAGCCGTCATCATTGAATTCGTCATTACCGGAACCAGGATTTCCATAGCCGTCGCTGTTATCACCGGAACTGCCGCTCTGCGGATCCTCTGCGTTGTCGTTTCCGGAGTCATACAGGAATGGGAACAGCTGCCCCAGCGCTTCATCGATATCAAAGTCAAGATCGCCAGTGTACATCTGATAGTAGTATTCCAGGTAGGCGCGTCCGTCCTCCGTAAACAGCACATAGCGGAACGAGAAGAGGGTAATGATCAGCGTCGCGATCATTCCGGCGATGCCGCAGGCGATACCGGCTTTGCTTTTTCCGACCATCGGGCGGTTATCACGGGAGAGAATGGCACAGATCACCGCAAGCGCTCCGCAGGGAAGCGCAATATAGAAAGCAGAACATGAGACAATTGACACGATTCCGAGTGTAATTGCCGCGGTCGCCATCGGGTTGCGCCCGCGCACCGGGCGCCGCTCCCAGTTGTATTCATCGTCATAATTATAGTTGTACATAAAGTCACTCCGTTTCCTGTTGTGATGCCAGCTTCACCGCAAATCACAGGGAGCTGTCTTTGGTATTCCATCACAATTCGCTCGAATCATATCATAATTACGGAAAGAAAACAAGAGTTGTGCAACATAAAAATATGCAGAACAAATATAAAAAAATGATGAAGCGTACATAGAGTTCGTAAAGTGTGCGCCAGGCCAATGAAATACGGATTATCCGCAAATGAGGAAAAGGAAAAAACTTTATTGAAGTACCGTGATAGGATGTGCTATAATCTTCCCTGGTTAAAAGAAGTTCATCACTGTGATGGCACGGAATGGTTCGCGTGTCCGGAGTCACGGTGCTGGAAGAATACATTTATACGTTGAATGGAGATTTTATGGATATCATAAAAACACTTGCACAGGAACTGGAAATCCGCCCGGCGCAGGCTGAGGCGGCGGTGAAGCTGATTGACGACGGCAATACGATTCCGTTTATTGCGCGGTACCGCAAGGAGGCGACCGGGTCGCTGAACGACGAGGTGCTGCGGACGCTGTTTGAGCGGCTGACTTATCTGCGGAATCTTGAAGAGAAAAAAGCACAGGTGCTCGCCACGATCGAGGAGCAGGGCATGCTGACCCCTGAGCTGCGGGCGCAGATTGAGGAAGCGCAGACGCTGGTGATGGTCGAGGACCTTTACCGGCCGTACCGCCCGAAGAGGCGTACCCGCGCGACCATCGCGAAGGAAAAGGGGCTGGAGCCGCTCGCGAATCTGATTTTGCTGCAGATGACGAAACAGCCGCTGGAGAAGGATGCGGCAGAGTTCCTTTCGGAGGAAAAGGAAGTTCATACGGTGGAAGAAGCGATTGCGGGCGCGTGCGACATTCTGGCGGAGATGATTTCCGATGAGGCGAATTACCGGATCCGGATCCGCGATCTGACGATGCGCGAAGGGCTTCTTACGAGCGAGGCAAAGGATGAGAAAACCGAGTCGGTCTATGAGAATTACTATCATTATACAGAACCGCTGACAAAGACGCAGGGACACCGCATTCTGGCTCTGAACCGCGGGGAAAAGGAGAAAATCCTGACGGTGAAGATCGAGGCACCGGAGGAGAAGATTTTACGATATCTGGAGCATCAGGTCATCATTCACGACAATCCTTACACGACTCCGGTATTAAAGGAGACCGTGGACGATGCGTATCACCGCCTGATCGGGCCTGCGATTGAGCGTGAGATCCGCAGCGACCTGACGGAAAAGGCGGAGGACGGAGCCATCGCTGTCTTCGGGAAAAATCTGGAGCAGCTGCTGATGCAGCCGCCGATTGCCGGCCAGGTCGTGCTCGGCTGGGACCCGGCGTTCCGGACCGGCTGTAAGCTGGCCGTTGTCGATGCGACCGGAAAGGTGCTCGACACGGCGGTCGTTTTTCCAACCGCGCCGACAAACGACGCGAAAATCCGCGCTGCAAAGGACACGGTGAAAAAGCTGATTGCCCAATACGGTGTGACCCTGATTTCTGTGGGAAATGGCACCGCGTCGCGCGAGTCGGAGCAGATTATTGTTGAGATTTTAAAAGAGATTCCGCAGAAGGTTTCTTACGTCATCACGAACGAGGCGGGCGCTTCGGTTTATTCTGCCAGCAAGCTCGCGACCGAGGAATTTCCGAACTTTGACGTGGGGAAGCGCAGCGCGGCCTCCATCGCGCGGCGGGTGCAGGATCCGCTCGCGGAGCTGGTCAAGATTGATCCGAAGTCCATTGGCGTCGGCCAGTACCAGCATGACATGAATCAGAAAAAGCTCGGAGAGGCGCTTGACGGCGTGGTCGAGAAATGCGTGAACCGCGTTGGGGTCGATCTGAATACGGCCTCCGCACCGCTGATGGAACGTATCTCCGGTATTACGAAAACGATTGCGAAAAACATCGTCGCCTACCGCGAAGCGAACGGGCGGTTCCAGAGCCGCCGCGACCTTCTGAAGGTGCCGAAGCTCGGACCGAAGGCGTTTGAGCAGTGCGCGGGCTTCATGCGCATCACCGGCGGTAAGGAGCCGCTCGATGGCACCAGCATCCATCCGGAGAGCTACGACGCAGCCGGACGTCTTTTGCAGGAGCTGGGCTACACAAAGGAGACCTTTTCCGCGCAGGGTGTGAAGCTGATTCGCATCCGCGATTACAAAAAAATGGCGGAGAAGCTCGGCATCGGCGAGCCGACCCTGCGTGACATCGCAAACGAGCTCGGCCGTCCGGGCCGCGACCCGCGCGACGAGATGCCAAAGCCCATCCTCCGCACCGATGTATTGGAAATGAAGGACCTGCGCGAGGGCATGATCCTCAAAGGTACCGTGCGCAATGTCATCGACTTTGGCGCGTTCGTCGACATCGGCGTCCACCAGGACGGGCTGGTACATATCTCCCAGCTCTCCAATAAAAAGTTTGTCAAACATCCGCTCGAGGTCGTGAGCGTCGGCGACATCGTCGAGGTCAAAGTGCTCAGCGTCGATCTGCAGAAAAAACGGATCAGTCTGACGATGCGGATTTGATCAGAAGAGGAAAGCCGCATTCGGAGGATTTCATTTAGAAGGCTTAGAAGGTTATGAAATGATGTCAGCTGCGAATCATAATACAGAGTCGATAAATACTGCAGAACGAACAGAGCCTGTAAAAACGGTAGAATCAGCCGTCGGATCGGATGCCGACAAGGATCGGGAAGAGCAGCAGGATCCGGCTGCGCATCGGATTCTGCGCGATAAAGACATCCGCGAACCCCTGTTTGACTACCTGGAGGCGTATTATGGCAAGATCCGTATTTTCGAGGAAAAGCGGATGGGCGGTTCCCGCGCCGATGTGGTGATGGTGACGCCTGAGACTGTCGTCGGAATCGAAATCAAGAGCGACGCCGATTCCTATACGCGCCTGAAAAGCCAGGTCGAGGACTATGACCTCTATTTTGACCAGAATATTGTCGTAGTCGGCACGAGCCATGCGCATCACATCGAGGAGCACGTGCCGGAGTACTGGGGCATCATCACAGTAGAGTCGGAAGACGGGAGCCCGGACTTTTACATCCTGCGGGACGCCCAAAACAACCCACAGAAGAACCGCAAAAAGAAGCTGAGCCTTCTGTGGCGGCCGGAGCTGGTCCATATCCAGCAGCTCAACGCCATGCCCAAATACGCGGGGAAAAGCAAGGAATTTGTCATCGACAAAATCCTGGAGCGCATCCCGGAGGAAACACTCGCCCCGCAGGTCAGCGAAGAGCTCTTCGAGCGGGACTACAGCACGATACTGGAAACCATCAACGCGTACCGCCAGCAGCATGGACAGAAAAAACGGCGGAAGCGCAAGCGGCGGAAATATAAGCCGATCTAAAGGATAGAACAGCAACAGAGCATGATACGGAAGCGGTGCTGTTCTGAACTGTTACAACATAAGAATTGCAGAAAATTACAAAAAACGTGCAGGTTGTGTCAAATGAAACAATTTGCACGTTTTTTGTTGTATAGTCAGTGTATGCAGCTGGGAATGCAAGGTGAATGCTCTGTTTGGGCGGTACCCTGTTCGGGCTTTTGCAGTAAGCGGCTCCGGCAATGGACTGAGCTTCGCGGCGGCAAAATATTTCTTAATAAGGAGGAAATCAAGTATGAGAGAAAAGATGAGAAAGAAACTCAGAAAGAGACTGGCACTTTTATTGTCGGCAGCGATGCTGGCAGCTGTTCCCGGAAGTGCAGTTCTGGGGATGGAGATGGCGGAGGCAGAGTCAGTCTATGATGAGGCAGAAACCGTAATTGGAGCGGAAGTAGCGGAGGAATCGCCAGCAACCATTATTTTAGATGAGAACGAAGACTTCGCCGAGGACGATGTTGAGGAAAATGCAAATTTTGGTGTTGCGGCTGCCGATGCGGGGAATGACCAGATAGGAGCAGATCTGAAGGAGCAGGAAAGTGGGAATACGGATAGTGGAGTGTCTATTATTTCTATAGAGGAAGTTCCGGTAACGGCTTCCGTTCAGACGGATGATTCTGAAACAATGACAGTGAGTACGGTAGATAGTGGCACTTGCGGGGATAACCTGTCCTGGACCCTGGACAGCGAGACGATTGTATTATTGAGCAACCGAAAAATCAAACCTGACTCTCATGTGAGA
>JAJQHZ010000108.1 GCA_021199475.1 Lachnospiraceae bacterium | reverse complement strand
AGGAAGAGGGCTGAATCACGCTTTTGAGAGTTAAAAAGCGCGGGAAATTGACACTGATTGTATTTATGAATCTTGTGGTGGATATTGCGTATAAGATTGTAGATCCGCGCATTAATCTCACTAAGAAAGGAGATTAAGCTATGGATGGGAATAAGACCGCACATAAGACCTTTCAGCTGTTCCAGCTGGATACGGATAAAATTCCGGGGTTTGATGACTTTACCGCGGAGGATTTTGAGTCTGCCAGCGCGGAAGAGAAAAGCTCGATGGTGCAGATGCACAAAAGTGTCTCATACTGGCAGGACGCATGGCGGCGGTTCAGGGCGAACCGTGTTTCGATGGGAGCGTTGCTTCTGTTTGTCCTGATTCTGATTTTTTCCTTTTTCGGGCCGTACTGCATTCCCTACAGCTATGAGGATCAGTACCGCAGCTCCCAGAAGCTCGGGCCGATGGAGTATTCAGAGGTGGAGCAGATGGCGCGGGAGGTGCTTGCGAATGGCGCGGAGGGGATTTACGCGACCTCTCTGAAATCCGGATCCCTGACTGCGATTTCGAAGGGCAGCTGGTATTTTACCGCAAACGGGACGACCTATGCGTTTACCCTCGAATCCGGGATTGAAAAAGCAACGCTGATCTATGATAAGGACGCGGAGGATCCGGTGTATGTGGGCTATGACAGTGATTACGAGGGGAATGGAGAATACTCGGAAATTACTGTGATAGAGACAACGGAGACGCCGGCAGAGGATGCAGAAGAACTGAAGCTTTCAAAGAGTGTGTTCCCACATGTATTCGGTACCGACTCTCAGGGGCGTGACCTGATGGCACGCTGTATGTACGGTGCCCGTGTCTCGATTATTATCGGTATCGTCGCCGCGCTGATTGTGCTGGTGCTTGGCGCACTGTACGGATCCATTTCCGGCTTTGCGGGCGGACGCGTGGATTTTGTGATGATGCGTATCGTCGATCTGATTTATTCGGTGCCGGATGTGCTGATCGTACTGCTTTTGCAGGTGGTCTTAAAGGATCCGCTGCAGAACTGGTTTGACACCTCAAGTTTCCCGCTGGTAAAGGCGCTGAGCTCGCTGGGCGTCGGGATTGTGAGTATTTTTATTACATTTGCATTGTTGTACTGGGTGGGTATGGCCCGTGTGATCCGCGGCCAGGTACTCTCATTAAAGGAACAGGAATATGTGACGGCTGCGACGGTACTGGGCGCTTCCTCTTCGAGGATTATCCGCAGACATCTGCTGCCGAACTGTGTGGGGCAGCTGATTATCTCGACCTGTCTGCAGATTCCGTCTGCGATTTTCCTGGAATCGTTCCTTTCCTATCTGGGTCTGGGCGTTTCGGCTCCGATGGCGTCTCTTGGCTCGCTCTGTTCGGATGCGCAGGATTCGTTCCTGACGTACCCGTACCGGCTGCTTTGTCCGGCCATCCTGCTGAGTCTGATCGTGCTCAGTCTGAATCTGATCGGCGACGGTCTGCGCGATGCGCTTGACCCGCGTCTGAAGTCTTAAAGGAGGGAACGTCATGAGTGAGAAAGTATTGTTGGATGTGAAAGACTTAAAGGTTTCCTTTTTTACACATGCAGGCGAAGTGAAGGCTGTGGACGGCATTTTCTACCAGATTCATGAGAATGAGGTGATGGGCATCGTAGGAGAGTCCGGCTCCGGGAAATCAGTGGAGGCGTACTCGATCATGGGGCTTCTGCAGTCCCCGGGCAAGGTAATTGGCGGAAGCGTGACGTTTGAGGGGGAGGATGTGCTCGCCTATACAGAGGAGCAGCGCCGTCAGTTCCGCGGACAGCGGACCGGTATGATTTTCCAGAATCCGATGACCTGCTTAAATCCGGTCTATACGATTGGGGATCAGCTCATGGAAGCGCTGACCTGTCATGACAAATCTATTTCCAAAGAGGAAGCAAAGAAGCGCGCGATCGAGATGCTGGAGCTGGTCGGCATTAATAACGCAGATAAGCGGGTAAACCAGTACCCGCATGAATTTTCCGGCGGTATGCGCCAGAGGGCGATGATCGCGATGGCGATGATCTGCCACCCGAAGCTGCTGATTGCGGATGAGCCGACGACCGCGCTGGATGTGACGATTCAGGCGCAGATTCTGGATCTGATGCGCGACCTGCAGAAAAAGACCGGCATGGCGATTATTTTTATCACCCACAATCTGGGCGTGGTGGCGGAGATCTGCGACCGCGTCAGTGTCATGTATGCCGGCCATATCATGGAGCAGGGGAGTGTGGACGATATTTTCTACAGCCCCGCGCACCCGTACACGAACGGGCTGATGCGCTCCATGCCGAATCTGGACGAAGAGGAGCGCACCCGGCTGATCCCGATTGAGGGCACGCCGGTCGACCTGCTCGATCCGCCGAAGGGCTGCAGCTTTGGTCCGCGCTGTGAGCACTGCATGAAGGTCTGCCTGACGAAGCAGCCGCCTCTGATGGAGGTGGGAGACGGGCATCTGTCGGCCTGCTGGCTGAACGTAAGGGATTTTAAGAATGCGTCGGCAGCGAAGGTGAATGTAACCGAAAAGGGTAAAGCTTCCGCAAAGGGCAGTGCACCGGATCCTGTGAACGCTTCCGCAAAGGGCAGTGCACCGGATCCTGTGAGCGCTTCCGCAAAGGGTAGCGCGCCGGATCACGGGAAAGCTTCCGCAAAGGATGGCGCGGCCGGGAAGGAGGAACGGGTATGAGCGAAGACAGAAAAAAGCTGGTAGAAGTGGAAAAGCTTCGCAAATACTTTCCGGTGAAGGCCGGCTTTATGAAAACAAATTATGTGCAGGCAGTGCAGGATGTTTCGCTGTACATTTTCGAGGGCGAGACGCTGGGACTGGTAGGCGAGTCCGGGTGCGGCAAGACGACCTTTGGGCGCACGCTGCTGCAGCTCTATGAGCCGACTGCGGGCAAGATTGTTTATAATGGGAAAACCATTTTTGATAAGGAAGCAGG
The DNA here is from genome assembly GCA_021199475.1 of Lachnospiraceae bacterium. Classification (GTDB taxonomy): domain Bacteria; phylum Bacillota; class Clostridia; order Lachnospirales; family Lachnospiraceae; genus Choladousia. The sequence continues at coordinate 41,209 of JAJQHZ010000108.1, read as the reverse complement.
CATCCATGAGGACATGCTTCCGTACCGGAGAAAAATGCAGCTGATTTTTCAGGATCCGTCCGCTTCGCTGGATCCGCGCATGACGGTCGGTGAGATCGTCGGGGAAGCGCTGGATATCCACAAGCTCTATCAGGGCAAACAGGAGCGGCAGGACCGGATCAGTGAGCTTCTGACCGAGGTGGGGCTGAATTCCGAGCACGCAAACCGTTTTCCGCATGAGTTTTCCGGCGGACAGCAGCAGCGCATCGGGATTGCGCGTGCACTGGCGGTGGAGCCGGAGTTCATCGTCTGTGACGAGCCGATTTCCGCGCTGGATGTTTCGATTCAGTCGCAGGTCATCAATATGCTGGAGGATCTGCAGGAGCAGAAGGGGCTGACCTATCTGTTTATTGCGCACGACCTTTCCGTGGTGCGCCATATTTCCAGCCGCATCGGCGTGATGTATCTGGGATGTCTGGTCGAGCTGGCGGAGAGCTATGAGCTTTGCGCCCATCCGATTCATCCCTACTCGCAGACGCTGCTGTCGGCCGTTCCGCTGACGGATCCGGAGAAGAACCGGAGCCGGAAGCGCATTCTGCTGGAGGGCGACATTCCGAGTCCGCTGAACCCGCCATCCGGCTGCCGTTTCCATACGCGCTGCCCGTATGCGACCGCGAAATGCTCAGAGTCCATGCCGGAGCTGAAGGAGTATTCCCCGGGGCATTACGCCGCCTGCCACAGGCTGGACGAAAAATAAGAGAGAATAACCCTATGCTACATGCAGGCTTGTGCGTATTGGCGTACAGACTGTTTGTATATACATGATACAAGGGACAAAGCTCAGGAATGGAATGCGTATGCTCGTGTTGATTTCTGGTTGTTTTGCCGCTCGAATCATAATGGCAAAGAGACGTTCACCGTTCACAAAATGGTGAGGTTTCCGAAGTCAAATTCAAAAAAGGAGGAATTGTTACATGAAGAGAGGATTATCAATGATCCTTGCCCTTGGCCTGGCGGTTACGACGGTTGGCGGGGCAACCACAGCATTTGCTGAGGAAGACGAGTTCGTCGTTACGGCCGTTATTGCTTCTGAGCCGGAGACACTGGATCCGAACATGGAGAGCTCGGTAGACGGCGCTACGTATTCCATGCATATGTTTGAGAACCTGATGAAGTATGATCTCAGCGATGAGAATGCAACGGAAGACAATGATTCCGTGAAGCTTCTTGAGGTTACTTATGGTCAGGCGGAGTCCTATGAGGTCTCTGACGACGGACTGACCTATACCTTCACCCTGCGCGACGACATTTACTGGAGCGATGGTGTAGAGGTAACGGCGGCTGACTTTGAGTATTCCTGGAAGAGAATTGTGGATCCGGACAATGCGGAGGACTATGGCTACATCCTGGACGGCGTGGTCCTGAACGCATCTGCCATTCAGGCAGGCGAGATGGAGCCGGATACGCTGGGCATCGAGGCGGTTGACGACAAGACGCTTGTCATTACACTGGAAGCCGAGTGCCCGTATTTCCTCGGCCTTTGCGCATTTGCTGCTCTGATGCCGATCCGCGAGGACATTATCGAAGAGTACGGCACTGAGTGGACCGATCCGGGCAACATGGTATCCAACGGCGCGTATGTGCTGAGCGCGTGGGAGCATGACAGCCAGATCGAAATGGTAAAGAACGAGAACTATTATGATCTCGATGCAGTAGGTCCGGACAAGCTTGTCTGGAAGCTGCAGGACAGTGAGAGCGCAATCCTGGCTGCTTATCAGGCGGATGAGATTGACTTCTCCAGCACGGTTTCTACCGAGCAGCTTGAGTCCCTCGTTGAGTCCGGCGACTGCTATCTGCCGGATGAGATCGGTACCTACTATCTGTATCTGAACTGCGACAACATTCCGGACTGGAGAGTCCGCGCGGCGATCACACTCGTAATTGACCGTGACAACATCGTTGAGAACGTGACCCAGGGAGGTCAGACGCCGGCGACCGGTCTGGTAGCGGCTGGCACAACCACGAGCGACGGCACCGAGTGGACCGAGTATGTGGGCGACGCAATGTTTGCGTCTCTGGCTGAGATGTATCCGGATTATGATCTGACGACCTATTCGGGACGCTGTGAGCTGGCAGTTGCGCTGCTTGACGAGGCGGTAGCGGATGGCTATGATACTTCCGTAACGATTGATTATGAGTACAACACCTCCGAGGCGCATCAGGCAATCGGCGAGGCGGTTCAGGCAGATGTGGCGGATGTCCTTGGACTGAGCATCACTTTGAACAACTCTGAGTGGCAGACCTATACGAACAACCTTGGCGAGGGTAACTTCGGCATGGCTCGTCTGGGCTGGATCGCGGACTATGATGATGCAAGTACTTACATCGAGCTGTTCACAAACGGAAACTCCTACAACTACAGCAACTGGGTCAATGATGAGTACACGGATCTGGTTACGGAGTTCAAGGCACTGAGCGGCGGCGAAGAGCGCGATGAGCTGATGAAAGAGGCGGAGTACATGCTCTTTGGCGAGGGCGGCTTCGCGGTATGCCCGATTTACTTCTACACCGATCCGTACCTGCTTCATGACGGAATCGACAACATCGGCTACACACCGCTTGGATACTTTATCTTCACCTACGCAACGGAAGGCTGATGATACGAATGAGCGCACTCCCACGGCAGGCCTGCATCACTGTTTCGACAGTATGTGTGGCGGATGAGGGGAAATGTGCGGCATGACGTCTTCAGAACCTGACAGGAAACTAAGAAACCGGGGCGGGCGCTGCCTGCCCCGACAACAGGAGGATAAAAAATGAGAAAGAGAAAAGCTCTGCTTTCGATTACGCTGGCAGCAGCGATGGCACTTGGTACATGCGGGATTTCTGTATCCGCTGAGACCAGCTCTGCGGTACTGAATGTTATGATTGAGACACCTGTGGAATCTCTGGATCCGCAGCAGGCAACCGATGGTACCTCGTTTGAGGTAATCGCAGACTATACGGACGGTCTGATGCAGATGGACGAGAGCGGCGCTGCTGTAGAAGCGCTTGCGGAGAGCTATGACATCTCTGACGACGGACTTACCTATACCTTCCATCTTCGCGAAGCATATTGGAGCAACGGAGTACAGGTAACCGCTGCTGATTTTGTATACGCATGGCAGAGAGCGGTGGACCCGGATATTGCTTCCGAGTATGCTTATATGCTGAGCGACATCGGCCAGATCGTGAATGCGGAAGCAATCATCGCTGGCGAGATGGACAAGAGTGAGCTTGGCGTGACTGCTGTAGACGATCTGACACTGGAAGTGCAGCTGAACGTTCCGGTCAGCTATTTCCTGTCTCTGATGTATTTCCCGACCTTCTATCCGGTCAATCAGGAGTTCTGCGAGTCCTGCGGCGATACCTTCGGTACCAGCCCGGATACGGTTCTTTCCAACGGCGCATTTATCCTTACGGATTATGAGCCGGCGGCAACCGCTTTTGAACTTGTAAAGAACGAGGATTACTGGGATGCGGACCGTGTATCTCTGGCTGGCTTAAGCTATCAGGTCATTCAGGATTCCCAGCAGGCCCTGATGAGCTATCAGGTGGGCGACCTGGATATCACGCTGGTGAACGGCGATCAGGTAGAGCAGGTCGAGGATGATCCGGAATTTGACAGCATCGGCGCGGGCTATCTGTGGTAGGTCAGCCCGAACATGGATGCAGTTCCGGAGCTGGCGAACCTGAACATCCGCATGGCGCTGACCATGGCAATTGACCGTGAGTCCATCGCGGCTGATGTTCTGAAGGATGGCTCCAAGGCGACCTATACCGCGGTTCCGATGGATTTTGCGGCAGGCCCGGACGGATCCGATTATGCAGAGGATCAGACCAGATATTCCGATGTATGCACCTATGACGCGGAGCTTGCAGCGGAGTATTGGGCGGCAGGTCTGGAGGAGCTTGGCATTTCTGAGCTGACCCTGGATATGGTAGTAGACGCGGACGATGCGCCGCAGAAGGTAGCGGCTGTCCTGAAGGAGCAGTGGGAGACCACACTTCCGGGGCTGACGATCAACCTGACTGTAGAGCCGAAGAAGCAGAGAGTACAGGATATGCAGGACGGCAACTTTGAGCTTGGCCTGACCCGTTGGGGACCGGACTACGCAGACCCGATGACCTATCTTGGTATGTGGGTAACCGGAAACTCCAACAACTATGGTCTCTGGAGCAACGAAGACTATGATGCGATTATCGAGGAGTGCACGACCGGTGATCTCTGCACGGACGCAGAGGCACGCTGGGAAGCGCTGTATGACGCAGAAGCAATCGTGATGGAAGAAGCGGTTATCTTCCCGCTTTAAACCCAGTGCAATGCGCAGATGGTTTCGTCCTCGGTTACCGGTATTGAATTCCACGCAGTCGCTCTGAACCGTGTATATAAGAATACGGTGAAGACAGAGGAATAATCCGAAACGGTTAAGGCTGTTTACAATGCAAACGGCCGCGTAAGGAATTTTTAACGGATAACAGGTTCTTTCGCAGCCGGAAGCTTTTAAGGCCGGAAAAATTGAAAAACAGAATCTGATTTTTACAACAAATGAGTTGGCCGCACTTGAGGAATGCTCTGGTGCGGCCAACCATGCGTATAGACGCAATGGAGGGTACTCGTGAAAAAATATACTCTGAAACGAATTCTTACCTCTTTTCTGACGCTTCTGGCGATTCTCCTCATTCTGTTTCTGCTGATGCAGCTGATGCCGGGCTCGCCGTTCAACGATGAAAAATTGAGCAGTGACCAGCGGGAGCTGCTGTACGCAAAGTATGGCCTGGATCAGCCGGTTATTGTTCAGTTCTTCAGATATGCTGCGAATATGCTGCGGGGCGATCTGGGGGTCAGCTATAATATTTCCAAAAATACACCGATTTCCCAGCTGATTCAGACGAGACTGCCGATTTCCATCGGCATCGGCGGGGCAGCCGTGACGATTGGCGCTGTGCTGGGCCTTCTTCTTGGTCTGCTGGCGGCTCTGAAGCATGACACGATCTGGGATTCTCTGGCGACGATTATTTCGGTTATCGGAGTTTCAGTTCCATCCTATGTGTTTGCGCTGGCCCTGAGCTATTACTTTGGATTCAAGCTGCGCTGGTTTCCGATGCTGTTTTCGACCAAAACGCTGTATTCCTCGAGCGTTCTGCCAAGCATTTCCCTTTCCATGTTTACCATGGCATCCATTGCCCGCTTCACGCGCAGTGAGATGCTGGAGGTATTGGGGAGCGATTATATGCTGCTGGCGGAGAGCAAGGGAATCTCCGGTTCCGCGCTGATTTTCCGGCATGCGCTCCGGAACGCGCTGATCCCAATCATCACCGTTCTGGCGCCTCTGATCGTCGATCTGATGACTGGTTCCCTGGTGGTGGAAAAGATTTTCGCCATCCCCGGCGTGGGAAGCCTGCTGGTCAATGCGATCCAGTCCAATGATTACAATGTCGTCATAGCGCTCAGCTTCATCTATTCAGCGCTCTACATCGGGATTATGCTGGTGGTGGATATTCTTTACGGAATCATCGACCCGAGAATCCGTCTGGCAAAGGAGGAATAGAGCTATGAGCAGTATAAGTATGGAAGCTTCCGCTTCGAACGAATACATTCCGGTAGATTCCGATTTTCGGCTCAAGGATAATGCCGAGGAGATCTCGATTGATACCAACTTCGCCGCACAGAGCTTCTGGAAGGATGTTTTTGTCCGGTTTGTCCATAAAAAAAGCGCGGTGTTTGGCTTTTTTATGATTCTGCTGATTACGGTGATGGCCATTGTCGGCCCGGGCATGAACGCGTACACCTATTCCGGGCAGGATCTGACGCAGAAAAATCTGGCGCCGCGGATTCCGGTGCTGGAAAATCTTGGAATTTTTGACGGGACGGAGAAGATGAGCACGACCTCCGGCACAAAGGTCAAAAATGGCTATGAGGAGAACGGGCTGGATGATGTGTATTACTGGTTCGGCAGTGATATTTACGGGCGCGACATCTGGACGCGTACCTGGTCCGGCGCGCGTGTTTCTCTGATTATCGCGGTAGCGGCCGCCATTATTGATATGCTGATTGGTATGAGCTATGGCCTGATTTCCGGCTATTTCGGCGGAAAGACCGATATGATCATGCAGCGGATTCTGGAAATTTCCAACGGCATTCCCAGACTGGTGATCGTGACGCTGCTTTTGCTGATTCTAGCTCCTGGTATGCTGACTATTATTTTTGCGCTGATGCTGACTGAGTGGATTGGCATGAGCCGGATTGCCCGCGCGGAGATGCTGAAATTAAAGGAACAGGAATTTGTCCTCGCATCCCGGACACTGGGGGCGGGCAGCTTCTTTATTATTTTCCGCGAGGTACTCCCGAATATCATTGGCCCGATCATCACACAGGTGATGTTTTCCATTCCGACAGCTATTTTTACCGAAGCGTTTCTGAGCTTTGTCGGTCTGGGCATTCCGGTGCCGCAGTGTTCCCTGGGTTCGCTGATCTCGGATGGCTTCAACAGCCTGACCACGCATCCGTATCAGATTGTACCGCCGCTGGTTGTGATGGCGCTGCTGATGCTGAGCTTTAACCTGGTAGCGGACGGTCTGCGCGAGGCTCTTGATCCGAAAATGAAGGAAATGTAAGCAGCGGGTGCTAAATTGTTAAGGAAGAGGACCACTGCACTGGCTGCTGCAGTCTGAAACAGGGCGTAAAAATGCGGGAACGGACAGGTACCAATCGGTCGAAAGAAAATATGAGGTGAGGCATATGCCGGATGAAAAGGTAAACAATAGTAAGAACAGCCCAGAGGAAAAGATTCTGGATATCAAAGACATTGATATTTCGTTTAAGACGACTGCGGGAATGGTACACGCCATCCGGGGCGTGAATATTGATCTGATGAAGGGAGAAACCGTCGCCATCGTAGGCGAGTCCGGATCCGGAAAGTCTGTGACCATGAAAGCGGCGATGGGAATTCTCGCGTCGAACGCGACGGTCAATAAGGGGTCGATCGAATTTACGTATCATCACGCGGATGGCTCCAAAGAGACGGTAGATATTTTACAGAAGGACAAAAAATGGATCCGCCGGCACATCAACGGCAAGCGGATTGCCATGGTTTTCCAGGACCCGATGACGAGCCTGGATCCAACCATGACGATTGGAAAACAGATTATGGAAGGCATGATCTGGCATTTTAAGACCCCGAAACAGGAGGCATGGGACCGTTCGGTCCAGCTTCTGAAGGAGGTCGGTATTGAGGATGCGGAAAAGAGAATGAAAAACTATCCGCACCAGCTCTCCGGCGGAATGCGGCAGCGCGTTGTAATCGCGATTGCCCTGTCGTGCAACCCGGATCTGCTGATCTGTGATGAGCCGACTACGGCGCTGGATGTGACCATTCAGGCGAAGATCGTTGAGCTGATCAAGCGGGTACAGAAGGAGCGCGGCATTTCGGTTATCTATATCACACATGATCTCGGTGTGGTAGCAAAGGTAGCGGATTATGTGAACGTCATGTACGCCGGAAAAATTGTGGAAAAAGGCACGATCAATGAGATTTTCTACGATCCGCGCCATCCCTATACCTGGGGACTGCTCTCAGCCATGCCGGATCTGGACACGGACGATGAGCGGCTGTATACCATTCCCGGCTCGCCGCCGAACCTGCTCCACGAAAAAGTGGGGGATGCGTTCGCACCGCGCAATCGGTTTGCGCTGGAGATCGACGACAAGGCAGAGCCTCCGATGTTTCAAATTACGGAAACACATTCAGCGGCGACATGGCTTCTGGATCCCCGTGCGCCGAAGGTAGAAATGCCGGAGGAGCTGAGGAAACGGATTGAGCGTATGAAGAAGGAGGCGGAAAAAAATGGCGGCAAACTATAATTCGGAACCCCTTCTGAAGGTAGATGGCCTGAAGCAGTATTTTAAAGTCAGCAACAAATTTACAGTGCGCGCGGTGGACGATGTCTCGTTTTCGATTTATCCGGGAGAGACGTATGGCCTGGTGGGGGAATCCGGTTCCGGGAAATCCACCATCGGGAGAAGTGTGATCCGCCTCTATGACCCGACGGCCGGACACATCGCGTTCAATGGGATGGATATCAGCGGGAAAATGGGCAAGTCGGAGACGACCAGCCTGCGCACGCAGATGCAGATGATTTTCCAGGATCCGATGGCGTCGCTGAACCCGAGAAAGAAGGTCGAAGATATCATCGGCGAGGGGCTGGACATTCACCATTCCTACAAAACCCGGGCGGAGCGGAACGAAAAGGTGAGCGCGATCCTGAAGAAGGTGGGTCTGTCGCCGGAGCATTCTTCGCGCTATCCGCACCAGTTTTCCGGCGGTCAGCGGCAGCGCGTCGGCATTGCGCGCGCCCTGATCATGAATCCGAAGCTGATCATCGCGGACGAGTGCATCTCCGCGCTCGATGTGTCGATTCAGGCACAGGTGGTCAATCTGATGAAAGACATTCAGCAGGAGACCGGGACGGCGTATCTGTTCATCGCGCACGACCTGTCCATGGTCAAATACATTTCCGACCGCATCGGCGTTCTCCATCTGGGACATCTGCTGGAGACTGGTACGACGGAGGAAATCTTCAGCAACCCGGTGCACCCGTATACCAGAAGCCTGCTCTCCGCGATTCCCGCGCCGAACCCGGTTGTGGAAAAGAGCCGGGTCGCCATGACCTATGATTACAAAACATCCGGTCTGGATTACAGCAAGGGCACAGATCATCTGGTGTCAGGCACGCATTATGTGAAATGCACGGATGAGGAGCTGAAGCGGTTCCTGCAGTGACAGGGATGTTCGCTCCTCCCAACCAAAGATTGGGAGGAGCCCGTCCGAAGGGCGAGGAGGATGCCACCTGGCGAGGGCTTATCATTCTATTTGCGAAATATAAAAACAGGCCGCTGACCACTTTTTTCCGGTTGGCGGCCTTTCATTTTGATAGTACATAGACGTGAGCCTGCTTACCCGTTTCCTGTTGCTGTTTGGTTGTCGCGCATAGTATAGAAAACAGTTAGGTTTTATGGTTCATTTTAAATTGGCTTCTTTTTATAGCGAAATTGGACTTTGCAATAAATAATATAAGATTATATTTACAATTATTAAATAATTAAATATAATAAGATATATATTGACAGATTCATAGCCATATGATAATATGCACGTATACACAAAAGATAAAAGGAAAGATAAAGTACAGAGATAAAGCACAAAGAATAGAGGGAAAAGCATATGGTTCAGGAACGAATTGCGGCGCTTCGCAGCCGCATGAAAGAGGAAGGGGTCGACGCTTATCTGGTGCCGACCGATGATTTTCATGCCTCAGAATATGTGGGCGATTATTTTAAGTGCAGAAAATACATCACGGGATTTACCGGTTCTGCCGGAACGGCCGTGATTACGCAGGATATGGCAGGGCTGTGGACCGATGGACGCTATTTTATTCAGGCGGCGAAGCAGCTTGAAGGCAGTGGTGTGACGCTGTTTAAGATGGGAGAGCCGGGCGTGCCGACGATACAGGAGTTTCTGGAGGAGAAGCTGGGCGACGGGGAATGCCTCGGGTTTGACGGCCGCACGGTCAGCACGAAGGAAGGCAGGGAGCTGCAGGAAACGCTTGCGAAAAAGGGTGCGTCAGTAAATGGCGGGCTGGATCTGGTCGGAGACATCTGGAAGGACCGCCCGGCGCTTTCCTGTGAGCCGGTGATGGAGCTGGATGTGAAGTGGGCGGGCGAATCCCGCGCCTCAAAAATTGATAAAATCCGCAAAACGATGCAGGAGCAGGGTGCGGATCTGTTTTTATTGACTTCTCTGGACGATATCGCGTGGCTGCTCAACATCCGCGGCGGCGATATCCATTGCTGCCCGGTGGTACTTTCTTACCTGGTGATGACCGGGGAGGAACTTCTGCTGTTTGCCAATGAGAAAGCATTTCCGGACACCGTGAAGCAGGCGCTGGCGGCGGATGGGGTATCCTTTTGTCCTTACAATGACATTTATGAGTATGTTTCGAAGCTTCCGGCTGGAAAGAAGGTTCTTTTGAACCGGAATAAAGTAAACAGCCGTTTGAACGCGCTGATTCCGGAGAATGTGTCCGTCCTGGATCAGGAGAATCCGACCCTGCTTCCGAAAGCAGTCAAGAATCCGGTGGAAGTGGAAAACGAGCGGATTGCCCACATCAAGGATGGCGTGGCTCTGACGAAGTTTATCTACTGGCTCAAGACGAATGCCGGGAAGCTGCCGATCACGGAGCTGAGTGCGGGAGAGAAGCTGTATGAGCTGCGCTCAGAGCAGGAAAACTTCATGGGGAACAGCTTTGATCCGATTATTTCTTACGGCGCGCATGCGGCGATTGTCCATTATTCCGCGACGCCCGAGACTGATATTCCGGTCGAGCCGCACGGCCTGCTGCTGGCGGATACCGGAGGCCACTATCTGGAGGGTTCAACCGATACCACGCGAACCATCGCGCTTGGGCCGACGACAGACGAGGAGAAAAAATATTTCACGGCAGTCCTGCGCGGACATCTGAATCTCGCAGCCGCGCGTTTCCGCGCCGGCACAACCGGCCTTTCCCTGGACTATCTGGCGCGTGCGCCTCTCTGGGAGCTGGGAAAGGACTTCAATCATGGAACCGGGCACGGTGTGGGCTATTATCTGAATGTCCATGAGGGCCCGAACAGCTTTCACTGGAAGGTCTCCCCGACACGCAGGGCGGACACGCCCTTTGAGGTGGGCATGATCACCTCCGACGAGCCGGGCTATTATCAGGAGGATGGTTTTGGCGTCCGCCATGAGAACCTGATCGTCTGCGTAGAAGACCAGGAGACAGAATGCGGTACATTTCTGCGCTTTGAGCATCTCACAATGGTGCCGTTTGATCTGGATGCCATCGTGCCGGAGCAGATGACTGTGCGCGAGCGTGAATTGCTGAATGACTATCACGCGCAGGTATATGAAAAGATATCGCCTTATCTCGACGAAGAGGAACGGGCGTGGCTGAGAGAGGCTACGAGAAAAATCTGAAATTGGTCGCCCTCGGTCCCTTTGGCTATAGATAATGGGTAGTTTACCGCAGGCGATAAGAAAGTAAAAAAGCAAATAAGAATTTTAGAAAAGTGATTGACATTTTTGCGAAAATAGGATATTCTGTTTTTAGTTGGGAAATCTGGTGATATCATATGGCACAAAAAGCGAACCCCACAGGGGATGCCAGTCCTCTGTGGGGTTCTCGCTCGTTACGGTGAGCTGATCCGTTTAGGCTGTTGCTGCCTAATCATTTCTTTATTCTGCTTTATTTTTATAATAGATATACATCAGCCCCTTCAGCAGCAGCGCGTCATCGAGCAGAATCTCATGTGTACAGTGCGGGATGATGCGGGGAGCGAGACCGCCGGTGGCGATCACGGTCGTCGATTCGCCGAGCTCCTGCTCAATGCGGTCGATCATACCGTCAATGCAGGCAGCGTTTCCGTGTATAACGCCGCTTTTCATGCACTCGGCGGTATTTTTTCCAATCAGGCGTTTCGGCGCGTCGAGACTGATGCGCAAAAGCTGGGAGGTCCGGCTGACGAGCGAGTCCAGAGATACGCGGATGCCGGGCATGATCATACCACCGATATAGTTCTTTTTCCGGTCAATCACAGAGATGGTCGTCGCGGTTCCCATATCTATGATAATCAGTGGAGCCGGGTGCTCCGTGATGGCGGCAACCGCATTGACAATCAGGTCGCTGCCCACCTGTGCCGGATTGTCCATTAGAATATTCAGGCCGGTCTTCACGCCGGGACCCACCACCATTGCATCCACCCCTGTGATTTTCTGTACGGCTTCGCGGAACAGATTCGTCAGTGGCGGTACGACGGATGAGATAATCGCACCGGAGATTTCCTTCCGGTCAATCTGGTAGAGCTCCAGCACGTTTTTGATGCTGATCGCGTACTCCAGCACTGTGCGGGACGGAGCGGTGGACAGCCGTTCCACAAATAAAATGTTGTGATCCCGGCAGCAGCCGAGGACCGTATTTGTATTGCCAATGTCAATCGCCAGAATCATGGCCTTTCCCCCTGTGTATATCTGATGAATGTGATAGTTTCGGATGGTTGGATTTTTACTATAAATGAAATGCCTGACGTTCGAAAAATATTGTCATTCGATTTGCCAGGCATTCATTTCCTTGTTTGAAAAAACGATCCGTTTTGCAGGTTCCTTTATTCCCGCGAAGCAACGAGCCAGGTAGCAGTGCTTGCACGGATATTTGGCGATTTTTTTATTATGCCTGTGCCCCGTGCGGTGCCGGTGCCGGAACGAAATGCGCCTTATAAAGCGCGATGCCGACTGCTCCGGTCAGAATGGTGGATGAAACCATCTCGCATACCGCGTTAACGCCGACAAAACCGCAGACAAAAAGAATGATATTCTTTCCGCCAATCAGCCCCTGCATATATTCCGTATTGCCGAACAGCAGCACGAGTGCGGTCATGAACAGCAGTGTGTTCAGGAATGCGGAGCAGAAGCCGGTCACGAAGCAGGCCAAAGAAGTATTGCCCACCTTCCGGACGCCGCGGAAGAGGTATCCGAGAAGCAGACCGTCTAAAAATCTTGGAACAAAGCGCTGAATAAACGCAAAAACCGGGTTGATGCCAAACAGGATCGCGCCCATTGCGCTGGTGCCGCCGATGCCGATGCACTGCAGAAAGCTAGTCAGACCGAAGACGGAACCTGTGACTGCACCGCCGACCGGACCAAGCGTAATCGCGGTAATGGCTACCGGAATCACATTAAATGTGATGGCAAGCGGACCGATATTCAGATATCCGAGCGGGGTGTAGGCCATGAGAAGCAGAATGGCGGTCATAAGACCAAGGATGACGAGCTGCGATGTGTTGAAGCTTGTGTTTGTGTTCATTTTTAATTTTCCTCCTTGTTATTATTCCCGGATGGAAAAGATTTTTGCTGTGAGCGGAGCGAATCGACCATCAATCCTGAGAAAATACAAGGAAGAAAACGGATTGTGCATCAATGTTACCCTCCGAACAATGGTAGGATACGTGGGAATGCGCTGCCTGGTCTTTTTCTCCTTTGTTTTTTCTGACTTTTTGGAAACCGCCTGTAAGGAAACTGTCCGATTAACGAACACGGGTTCCGTAAAGAGGGTGGCTCCTTCACTCTTGTGAGCAATCTCTTCCATATTGGGATACAACACAATTACCCGGACAGTATACCATAGAATGTGGCAAACACAAAAGAGAAAAAAATTTCGCCTTTTTTTGAAAAAAATTTCCAAATCTTGTCACAAATTTCCATCTCAAACGTTATTATTTAGTGTCAGGTGTGTGAAGCAGGGGGAGAATCGTGCCGTTACCTGTCGGATTGTGCGATAAGATTTCCTTGCGAATACGGTCTGACAGACTATAATGGAAACAACAAAAGAAATCAATGAGAGGAGTATTAAGTTATGGACAAGCTGAATGTTGCAATTGCGGATGACAATGACAAAATGGTGCAGATGCTGGATCAGATTGTCAGCAGTGATGAGGAGCTGCGGGTTGTCGGCAAGGCGGGAAACGGAGAAGAACTGATCGAAATTATAAGGGAGAAAAAACCGGATGTTGTACTTCTGGACATTATTATGCCGAAGCTTGACGGTCTCGCGGTGATGGAGAGGGTAAACCGCGAACCGGCGCTGAAAAAGCCGGCGTTTATTGTAATATCTGCGGTCAGCCAGCAAAAGACGGCAGAGGACGCGTTTGAACTTGGGGCAGATTATTTTATTCTGAAGCCATTTGACAATGAGACGGTCGTAAACCGGATCAAGCGGGTACGCGCACGCGCGGAACGCACCGCGGCGAGCATGAAGCATGTGAACACGATTGAAAGTCAAAAAGAGTACATGGAGCGCAATCTGGAAACGGATGTGACGAATATCATTCATGAGGTAGGCGTGCCAGCGCACATCAAAGGCTACCAGTATCTGCGAGATGCCATCATCATGTCGGTCATGGACCAGGAGAAGCTCAACTCCATCACCAAGATTCTCTATCCGACCATTGCGAAAAAGCATCAGACGACGCCGAGCCGCGTGGAGCGCGCCATCCGTCACGCGATTGAGGTTGCCTGGAGCCGGGGAAAGATGGATACGATTGAGGAGCTGTTCGGCTATACCGTCAGCAATGGCAAGGGCAAGCCGACCAATTCTGAATTTATCGCCCTGATCACGGATAAAATCCGACTGGAATATAAACGGAAGATTCATGAAAAAAAGGCACTTTAAAAACCGAAACAACTCTGTTACAATGAACATGGATTGGAGGAATATCGATGAACCTGAAGGAACTTGTGAAAGCGAACCGGAGCTATCGCGGATACGATGAGAGCCGCCGGGTAACGCGCGGGGAACTGATGGAGATGGTGGATTGCGCCCGCCTTAGCGCGTCGAGCGTGAACCAGCAGCCGCTGCGCTATTATCTGGCATATGAAAAAGAGGACGTGGACCGCATTCAGCCGCTGACGAAATGGGCGAGAGGGCTGCCCGAGCTGCAGCTTCCGCATCCAGGGATGTGCCCGACCGCGTTTATCGTCATCTGTCAGGATACACGGGTTTGGGAGTCAACGGCGCGCTTTACCCGCGATGTGGGGATAGCGGCGCAGACGATTCTTCTTTCTGCTACAGAGATGGGACTCGGCGGCTGCATGATCGGGAACTTCAGCCCGAAGAGCATTTCGGAAACGCTGCAGCTGCCCGAATGCCTGGTTCCGCTTCTTGCGGTGGCCATCGGTAAACCGGCGGAAACGATTGTGATGACAGAGATCGGGCCGGACGAGCCGACCGGCTATTACCGTGATGAAAATGATGTTCATTACGTGCCAAAGCGGCGGCTGGAGGATCTTCTGATTAATTAGGAATCTGAGAAGAATTTTCGCAAAAAACTGCGGCGGATACCTTGTGACTCCTGCTGCCCGGCTTGCTGCTTCGCGGCAATAAAATGGAGGCACCTGCATATCATGGTAATGTCGGGGTGTTTTTATGCACACGGACCGCGTACGGAATTTTTCAGCTTACACCCACGTCATAAGGAATCCTCCGACTTCGTCGGCAATCCTTGTGACATAGGACGCGGCGGATAGGGAGAAAACTCCTCCTATCCGATTGCCGGCTGTTGTATATGCGGGACACCCCGGAAAATTATCAAGTGGATGCCGGGAAACAGAGAAAGCGGCAGAATCGCAGGATTCTGGAGATTATGGGAAGCCGCGCCATGAGAAAACGCTTCGCATTGCCGTCTGCCAGTGGCAGACATTTATCAGGAGGAGTCTGTATGAATGCAAACGTATTGGCCGGCCTGCTGATTCCATTGATCGGCACCACGCTGGGAGCGGCTTGCGTGTTCTTTTTGAAAAATGAACTGAAACCGGGATTGCAGAAGTCTCTGCTGGGGTTTGCGTCTGGTGTTATGGTGGCGGCCTCGGTCTGGTCGCTTCTGATTCCGGCAATGGAACTGTCTGAGGAAATGGGAAAGCTCGCGTTTCTGCCTGCGCTGGTCGGTCTGGCGTTTGGCTTCGCGTTTCTGCTTTTGATGGATATGCTGATTCCGCATCTGCATCTGGACAGTGATCAGGCGGAGGGGATTTCCTGTGGTTTGCCCAAAACAATGATGCTGATGCTCGCCGTGACGCTTCACAATATCCCGGAGGGGATGGCGGTCGGCGTCGTGTTTGCGGGCGTCTTGTCCGGTCAGACACAGATTACAACTGCCGGGGCGCTTGCGCTCTCCATCGGAATCGCGATTCAGAACTTTCCGGAGGGCGCGGTAATCAGTCTGCCCTTGCGCAGCAGCGATAACATGTCCCGTCCGAAAGCATTTGTGATCGGGATGCTCTCTGGTATCGTGGAGCCAATCGGAGCAGCAATTACGATTTTGTTATCTGGTTTTGTGACACCGCTGCTGCCGTATCTGCTCTCATTTGCGGCGGGTGCGATGCTGTATGTGGTAGTCGAGGAACTGATTCCGGAGGCCTCCGCCGGTGAGCACAGCAATCTGGGCACCATCGGCTTCGCGGTCGGATTTGCTCTGATGATGGTGCTGGACGTGGCACTTGGGTAAAAATGTGTGGAAAGCCGCGCAACAGAATTGCTTCGCAATGGCGCGGCCTGCGACTAGCATCAAATACCGATGCTGGTCATAAAATGGGAGGATTTTGGATGCAGTACAGAAACGATAGCGATGGAAATAAGCTGTCCATATTGGGCTTTGGCTGCATGCGCTTTACAAAAAAGGGCAATGAAATTGACCTTGACAAGGCAGAGCAGGAGCTGATGTGTGCGATCCGCGGCGGCGTGAATTATCTGGACACGGCCTACGTGTATCCGGGCAGCGAGGAAGCGGTCGGTAAAATCCTTGAGCGGAACGGCTGTCGGGCAGATATTTACCTGGCAACGAAGCTTCCGCACTATCTGATCCGTTCTGCGGCCGGGGCAGAGAAAAAGTTTCAGGAGGAGCTTCATCGTCTGCGGACGGATTACATTGATTATTATCTGATGCATATGCTCAATGATGTCCGGACCTGGGAGCATTTGCTTGAACTGGGCATCGGGGAGTGGATACAGGAAAAAAAGAAAAGCGGGCAGATTCATCACATTGGGTTTTCTTTTCATGGCAATACAGAAAATTTCAAAAAGCTGCTCGATGCATACGACTGGGATTTTTGCCAGATTCAGTACAATTATCTGGATGAGTTTTCCCAGGCCGGAAGAGATGGGCTTCTTTATGCCGCGCAAAAGGGAATACCGGTCATCATCATGGAGCCGCTGCGCGGTGGCCGCCTCGTGAACCTGCTGCCTGAGGAGGCAAAAAAACAGATTGCGGAATCGAAGCGCTTTCAGACGCCAGCGGAGCTGGCGTTTCGCTGGCTGTGGAACCAGCCGCAGGTGACCTGCGTGCTCTCCGGGATGAACAGTTTAGAAATGGTCGAAGAAAACCTGCGTCTGGCGGATAGCGCGAGGGCAGGAGAATTCACAGAGCAGGATTTTCAGCTGATTGAAAAGGTAAAAGCAGAAATCAATCAGAACATCCGGGTTGGCTGTACCGGCTGCGGCTACTGTATGCCTTGTCCGAAGGGTGTGGATATCCCGATGGCCTTTCACTGTTATAATCTGAAGCATACGGAGGGAGGCAAATCCGGCATGTGGGAATACATTCAATCGACTGCCATGAGGCGGGAGACCTCCAGCGCCTCCCAGTGTATTGGCTGCGGCCGCTGTGAGCAGCACTGTCCGCAGGGGCTCCCGATCAGGGAGAAGCTCAAAGAAGCGGCTCGCGAGCTGGAGACGCCAAAATACAGAGTTATCCGCTGGGCGGTACATAAATTCCGGATTTATTAGAAACCACGTAAAAAGTGTATTAAAAAGTGTAAAAAAGTGCCGCAAACAGGCAAAAAAAGTAGTTGACAATCGGGGCGTCCTGTAATATAATACAATTCGCGTCAAGCGCTGGGACGCCTTGATTCGCTGCTTTCGGGGTGTGGCTCAGCTTGGCTAGAGCGCCTGGTTTGGGACCAGGAGGTCGCAGGTTCGAATCCTGTCACCCCGATCTTCCAATCTATAATACATGCGGGTGTAGTTCAATGGTAGAACACCAGCCTTCCAAGCTGGACACGTGGGTTCGATTCCCATCACCCGCTTTTTGAGTCTGTAGCTCAGTTGGATAGAGCAACGGCCTTCTAAGCCGTGGGTCGGGGGTTCGAATCCCTTCAGGCTCGTTTCCATTTATATCATTTTTATATGGCGGACGGGTTCGGCTCGTTGATTTGAATGAGGAAATGGACATTATGGTGGGTATAGCGCAGCTGGTTAGCGCGCCAGATTGTGGCTCTGGAGGCCAAGGGTTCGAATCCCTTTATCCACCCTGAATCGATCCTGCATCGCGCTTTGATGCAGGATTTTGTTTTACAATATCTTATTGGGCTATCGCCAAGCGGTAAGGCACAGGACTTTGACTCCTGCATTCGCCGGTTCGAATCCGGCTAGCCCAGCTTTATTATTTGCATCCGAACACATTATAAATGTAAGCTTGCGGCCATGACGGAATTGGCAGACGTGCAGGATTTAGGTTCCTGTGGGAGACCGTGTGGGTTCGAGTCCCACTGGCCGCATTATTTGAAATCAGAATAGCGTGAAATCAGAATAGCGTGAAAACAGCGTAAAGAGGGGCTTTTCGGAGGAGGAATATGGTATCGTTTGAGAGCGATTATACGACCGGAGCGCATCCGGCGATTATGAAGCGTCTGATGGAGACGAATCTGGAGCCGCTGCCCGGCTATGGGACGGATGCGTATTGTGAGAGTGCGAAGGAGAAAATCCGGGCGGCCTGCGCATGCCCGGAGGCGGAGGTGTGGTTCCTGACGGGAGGCACACAGACGAACGCGACGGTGATTTCGACGATGCTCTCCGGCTATGAGGGCGTGGTCGCGGCGGATACGGGTCATGTGAACACGCATGAGGCCGGTGCAATTGAGTATACAGGGCACAAGGTACTGACCGTGCCGGGACACGATGGAAAACTGGATGCAGGAGAGCTTGCCGTTTTCCTTGCGGATTTTTACCAGGACGGGAATTATGAGCATATGGTATTTCCGGGGATGGTGTATCTCTCACATCCGACGGAATACGGCACCTTGTATACAAAGGCGGAGCTGGAAGCGATTGCCGGTGTCTGCGGCACCTATGGGATTCCGCTTTATCTGGACGGTGCGCGGCTTGGCTACGGGCTGATGAGTTATGAAACGGATGTGACGCTGCCGGACATTGCGAAAATCTGTGACGTGTTTTATATTGGCGGAACAAAGGTCGGTGCGCTCTGTGGAGAGGCAGTTGCATTTACAAAAAACAATATGCCCAGACATTTTCTGCCGCTGGTCAAGCAGCGGGGGGCATTATTGGCGAAGGGACGCCTGATCGGTATCCAGTTTGATGAACTGTTTACGGATGGATTATATATGGAAATTGGCCGTCATGCGATTGAGATGGCGGAGCGGCTGAAGACGTTATTTCATGAAAAAGACGAAGAGTTTTATCTGGAATCGCCGACGAATCAGCAGTTTATCGTCCTTGAAAATGCAAGGATGGAAGAACAGAAAAAACAGGTGGCCTTTGGCTTCTGGGAAAAGAAGGATGAGAGTCATACGGTCGTTCGGTTTGCAACCAGCTGGTCCACGACGGAAGAGGAGATCGAGTACCTTCGGGAGATTCTATGAGCAGTCTTTCACACTGTTCGCCGTGTTGGTCTTGTCCGGCGAAAGTTAGATAAATCCTTACACGTCCGTATGTATAACACAAAAGCCCCGGTTTGCCCGGGGCTTCGTTTTTACATCTCAGGATGGATAGTATGCCTTGTAATGAATGAAATGACAGACGTCGATCTGGCTTCCGGCTGTGAGATGGGAGATGTTATCCATCATGACCCGCTCGCCGGTGCACAGGTGTCTGTAATTCTCGGGTGGGTCGCTTTCTCCTTCACTGCGGATCAGATAGTCTACGCTTACCTCATAAAGCTCCGCGATGTCAATGATGATATCGAGCGGAAGCATCCGGAATCCGTTTTCATAATTGCTGTACGTTTGCCTCTGGATATTGAGCCGGTCACTGACATCCTGCTGGGTGTAGTGGGCTTTCTTGCGCAGCGCCCGTATGTTTTTCAGGTAATTCATTTCACTCATTTTTCTGCTCTCCTTTGCTTTTTGTCCTGCATCACTTTTTATGCAGGACGTAGGCCGCACATCGCCGAACGGCGATTTTGCATGTGCGGCTCTCCTCTTTTATTGCAAACAGTTCCGCCTTACAGCAAAAGGAAAGGAAGGGCAGGAGTCAATGAAATTATGTGTTTACCATGGATGCGGATGGCTGCCTGCTGTTTCGGAACCGTTGCTATATAGAGAAAATTTAATTCTCTCTATATATAACGTTCAAAACGGTCCAAACGTTCGCGATGACACGAATTGTGTCGAATTTTTTGAACGGTTTGCGGTTTGGAATGTCAGCGAGGAGCAGATTTCTGTACGATAACAGGCTGTTTGGGAATCAAATCGTTACCGCATACTCATCGCGGAATTATGATAATCCGGGTTCCATGTCACTTCTTCTCCGAACCAGTCGGGCGGCAAAAAGGTGTTTGCGGATTCTTCGTCCGGAAATTCTACCTCAGCCATTTGAAGCCCGGCAAATTTCCCCTCAAAAATATCAAGCTCAATTTTCAGCGCGTCTGCAAGAGGGATGACGTATCTTTTTTTGGTCAGGATATTGCCGTCTGCTTTTGGAAGCAAATGCGAGTATGCCTCTCTGGTGAGCGGAAGATTGTACTCTTCACGCACCATCATGCCGCTGCCCTTGTAGGTCAGAATGTATTCATCGTCCTGCCTCCGGACGCGGATGACCGGGGAAGTGCACAGGTAGGCCTGCTCAATCTGATGACAGGGACAGGCTTCCAGATTTGCGGGAAGTGTTTTGATCAGGAATTTGCGTTCGATTTCCATGGGATTGTCTCCTTTGCTGCGGTGCTTCGCCTGCTCAAGCAAAATGCCTGTTTGCTTTATGCGATGGGCCAGATGGAAGTATTTTCCAGTCGGATCATTTTTTTGTTCGTCGGCTGCTTGGCGCTGGCTTTTGCCGGAACATTCTGAGTGTAGCATATTTTTTTATAAGAGAAAAGAGGGAAACTATTGATTTTACGCGCGACGTCTGGTAAACTCAGTTTTCAGAGCGTTGAAAACCTGTAATGTATTAAGGAAGGAAGTCACAAAAATGGCAGAGGCATATGTTTTTCTGGCGGATGGATTTGAGGAGGTAGAAGGGCTTACCGTGGTAGATCTGCTGCGCAGAGCGGGGATTGAGACCCAGATGGTTTCGGTTACAGGATCGCTGGAGATTACCGGAAGCCATGGGATTGCGCTGAAGGCGGACGTATTGTTTGATGAGATGGATGCCGGGGCGGCGCAGCTGTTTGTATTGCCGGGCGGCATGCCGGGGACAAATACGCTGGCAGCGCATGAGGGCCTCGGGACGCTTTTGAAGGAGCAGGCAGCGGCCGGGAAAAAGATTGCGGCGATCTGTGCGGCTCCGACCGTGTTTGGCGGGCTTGGCCTGCTTGCGGGCAGGAAGGCAGTCTGCTATCCGGGGCTGGAAGAGAAGCTGACCGGCGCGGTGACTTCAGAGAATCCGGTGGAGGTCGACGGCAATGTGACGACCAGCCGCGGGATGGGAACAGCGATTCCGTTCGGTCTTTGTCTCGTTGCGCAGATGAGAGATCAGAAGACGGCGGATGCTCTTGGGAAGTCGATTGTATTTAAATGAAAAAAATGCTGGTGTTTTTATAGTTGCTGTGATATACTACTGAGATGACTGCGGACAAATATGTGAAAAGGAATGCAGGAATAGAAAGTGAATCAAGAGTGGAGGAACAAGGTACAATGAGTGTACAGGTAGAGAAACTGGAAAACAATATGGCGAAGCTCACGATTGAGGTTCCGGCAGAGGATTTTATCGCTGCGCTGGAGAAGGCATATCGTGCGGAGAGAAATAGAATTACGGTTCCGGGATTCCGCAAGGGCAAGGCGCCGCGCAAGATGATTCAGAAGTATTACGGTGCGGGGATTTTCTTTGAGGACGCAGCGAACCGTGCGATCAATGAAGCGTATCCGAAGGCTGCGGACGAGTGCGGAGAGACGATTGTGGCGCGCCCTGAGATTGATATTGTTCAGATTGAAGAAGGGAAGCCGTTTATCTTCACAGCTGAGGTGGCGCTGAAGCCGGAAGTGACGCTTGGAGAATATAAGGGACTTGAGGTAGAGAGAACGCTTGCTGAGGTATCCGAGGAGGAGGTTGACGCGGAGATCGAGAAGGAACGCGAGCAGAATTCGCGTGTGATCGATGTGGATGACCGCCCGGTTCAGGACGGCGATATGATCAAGCTGGATTTTGACGGCTCGGTAGACGGAGTACCGTTTGACGGCGGCAAGGGCCAGGATTATCCGCTGACCATCGGTTCCGGCAGCTTTATTCCGGGCTTCGAGGATCAGCTGATCGGGAAGTCCATCGGTGAGGAAGTCGAAGTGAATGTGACGTTCCCGGACAACTATCAGGCGGAGGAGC
The DNA here is from genome assembly GCA_021199475.1 of Lachnospiraceae bacterium. Taxonomy (GTDB): domain Bacteria; phylum Bacillota; class Clostridia; order Lachnospirales; family Lachnospiraceae; genus Choladousia. The sequence continues at coordinate 19,060 of JAJQHZ010000108.1, read as the reverse complement.
TTCAGGGCAAGGCGGCTGTGTTTAAATGCACAGTGAACCAGATTACAGTAAAGGAGCTTCCGGAGCTGGATGATGAATTCGCGCAGGATGTGTCCGAATTTGACACCATGGAGGAGTACCGCGATGATGTCCGCGCAAAGCAGCTTGAGAAGAAGCAGCAGGAAGCGAAGCGCACGAAAGAGAATAAAGTACTTGCTAAGGCAGTGGCGAATGCGCAGATGGATATTCCGGATGCTATGATCGATGAGCAGATCCGCCGTATGACAGAGGACTTTTCAAGAAGAATCCAGTCTCAGGGAATTACGCTGGAGCAGTATATGCAGTTCACCGGCATGAGCCCGGATGCTTTTCAGGCGCAGATGAAGCCGGAAGCACTTGCCCGGATTCAGAACTCTCTGGTGCTGGAAGCGATTGCGAAGGCAGAGAATATCGAGGTCAGCGAGGAGAGCGTAGATGAAGAGATTCGCAAGATGGCGGAATCCTACGGCCTGGAATTTGAGAAGTGCAAGGAACTGATGGGTGAGGAACAGATCGAAGAGGTCAGGGATGAACTGAAGGTACGCGCAGCTGTTGAACTGATTGCGGACGCAGCAGTCGAGGTTGAGCCGACGGAAGAGGTCGAGGAGATCGCGGTTGACGCGGATGCGACGGAAGAAGTCGAGGAGATTGCGGTTGACGCGGACACGACAGAAGAGTGAGCAAGTGACGAGGGCAGGCATCGGGCCGATGATGAAGTTCTGGCACGCGTCTTAAGCTGGTCGCCCGTGTTGTAATTCCATGCGCATTCTGCGCATTATGCACAAGTATTTACGATACGGTCTGCTAGAAGAGGGAGCGGAGTTTATGATGGCTCTGTAATGTTTATAGAATCTTGAGACAGGGGGAATTTTGGCATGAGCTTTGTACCTTATGTCATCGAACAGACGGGGCGGGGAGAGCGCTCCTACGACATCTATTCGAGATTGCTGAAGGACCGGATTATCTTTCTGGGTGAAGAAGTGACGGATGTGAGTGCGAACCTTGTAGTTGCGCAGCTTCTGTTCCTGGAGTCCGAGGATCCGAATAAGGATATTCATCTGTATATCAACAGCCCGGGCGGCTCGGTACCGGCGGGACTGGCGATTTATGACACAATGCATTATGTGAAGTGTGATGTGTCCACCATCTGTATGGGCATGGCGGCGAGCATGGGTGCGTTTTTGCTTGCGGGCGGAGCGAAGGGGAAGCGTTTCGCGCTTCCGAATTCGGAGATTATGATTCATCAGCCGTCCGGCGGAGCACAGGGGCAGGCGACGGATATTAAGATTGCCGCGGAGCGCATTCTGAAGACAAAGCAGCAGCTCAACGAGATGCTTGCGGCGAATACGGGTCAGCCTCTGGAAGTGGTTGCGGCCGACACGGAGAGGGACAATTTTATGAGTGCCGAAGAGGCGAAAGCGTATGGCCTGATTGACGAAGTGGTGACATCGAGATAAATGAAAAGCGGAATTCTGTGAAAGGGTTCGGTTTGCGGATGCCATCTGGGAATGCGATTTACCACAGGCGGATGCCAGTTACGAACCGGAGACTGTTACAGATGATGAATTTGTGACAGTCTCCTGTGCGTTAATAGAAATATCACATTATATAATATAGGGGTAAAAATATGCCGGGAAAGTTGATAGAGAAAGTGAGATGCTCCTTTTGCAATAAGACAGAAGATCAGGTGCACAAGCTGATTGCCGGTCCGAATGGAGTGTATATCTGTGATGAATGTATCGATATCTGCTCTGAGATTGTGGAAGAGGAGATGGCTGAGGACTATATGGGCGATGATCCGGATGCGATCAATCTGCTCAAGCCCGCTCAGATTAAGGAATTTCTGGATGACTATGTGATTGGCCAGGATGCGGCGAAGAAGGCATTGTCAGTGGCCGTTTACAATCATTATAAGAGAATCACCAGCGGCAGATATCTGGATGTGGAGATACAGAAGAGCAATATCCTGATGCTCGGACCGACCGGCTGCGGTAAGACGATGCTGGCGCAGACACTGGCGCGTCTTCTGAATGTTCCGTTTGCAATCGCGGACGCGACGTCTCTGACGGAGGCCGGCTATGTCGGTGAGGATGTAGAGAACATTCTTTTGAAAATTATCCAGGCGGCGGATTATGATATCAAAAAGGCCGAGTATGGAATCATATACATTGATGAGATTGATAAAATCACGCGCAAATCCGAGAATGCATCGATCACAAGGGATGTTTCCGGTGAGGGCGTACAGCAGGCGCTGCTGAAAATCCTGGAGGGTACGGTCGCTTCCGTGCCGCCGCAGGGCGGGAGAAAGCATCCGCATCAGGAACTTTTGCAGATCGATACAACGAATATCCTGTTCATCTGCGGAGGCGCGTTTGAAGGTCTGGACAAGATTATCGAGTCACGTATGGACCGCAAGGGAATCGGCTTTGGCTCGGAGCTGACGCAGAAAAGCGACCGCAATGTCGGTGAGGTTTTGCGCCAGGCGCTGCCGGAGGACTTTATTAAGTTCGGCATGATTCCGGAGTTTATGGGCCGCGTGCCGGTGGTTGTCTCTCTGGATGAGCTCGACCGCGATACGCTGATCCGTATCCTGACGGAGCCGAAAAACGCGATTATCAAGCAGTACCAGGGGCTGTTCGGCCTGGACGATGTCGAGCTGTCCTTTACACCGGAAGCCATTGAGGCGATTGCAGACCGCACGATTAAGCGCAAGACAGGCGCGAGAGGTCTGCGTGCGATTATGGAAAATACGATGATGGATATTATGTTCCGGATTCCGTCGGATACGACGATTGCGACCTGTCAGATTACAAAAGAGACGGTCGAGGGCACCGGCGAGCCGGTGCTTACCTACCGGACAAATGAACACACTCCGAGGAGAAAACGCAGATTCGGGTTTGTGGAGGCGTCCGCGTAGCAGATCATACGTAAGTTCGGATAAGGAAGCAATTGACGGTTCTATAGTGTGATTGCCCGCAAGGCGGACATATGAATTTTCACAGAGAGAGAATATGACAGGAGACGAAATAAGAATGCTGCCGGTGCTGGCCCTGCGCGGTCTGACCGTGTTTCCGACGATGATTGTGAGTTTTGACATCAGCCGGGACCGGTCTGTTCGATCGGTTGAGGAGGCAATGGCGGCAGACCAGAAAATTTTTTTAGTGACTCAGAAAGACCCGGATGATTCGAATCCGGGTCTCCAAAGCTTATACGATATCGGCGTGGTGGGGAAAATCCTGAATGTGGCGAAGCTGCCGAAAGGAATCGTGCGTGTGAGAGTGGAAGGCGTGGAGCGCTGCCGGATGGTGGGCGGCGCGGAGTTGGACGACCATCTTCTGGCGCAGGTGGAGCCTTTTGAGGATGAGCCGGTGGAGATCGATGAGCTGACCGCGGAAGGACTGACGCGGGGGCTGAAGGATTCCCTTACCCGCTATGGACAGCTCAATCAGAAATTTGGCAAAGAATGTCTCCGCACGCTTTTAGATATTGAGGACATGGGGAAGCTGACGATGTCCGCCTGTGTGCATTTGCCTGTGAATTACCGGCATGCACAGACTCTGCTTGAGGCAGGTGATATGCTTTCCCGTTACAATCAGCTGATCACGTTGCTGGCGAGGGAGATCAGTATTTTAGAAGTGCAAAACGAGATTCAGCAAAAGGTGAAAGAGCGTGTGGATAAGAATCAGCGCGAGTATGTGCTCCGGGAGCAGATGCGTGTGATTCAGGAGGAGCTGGGCGAGAACGGGATTCTGACTGACGTACAGCATTATAAAGAAGCGGCGGAGAAGCTGGCGGCACCGGATGAAGTGAAGGAAAAGATCTGCAAAGAGGCGGATCGCCTGAAGACCATCGGACCGAATTCAGCGGAAAGCCCGGTGCTGCGGACTTACGTAGAGACCCTGCTGGCACTTCCCTGGGAGAAGGCATCCAAAGACAATCAGGATCTGAAAAACGCCAGAAAAATCCTGGACAGGGATCATTACGGGCTGGAAAAGGTCAAGGAACGGATCCTTGAATTCCTGGCCGTGCGCACTCTGACGGAAAAAGGCGACAGCCCGATCATCTGTCTGGTGGGACCTCCCGGGACGGGCAAGACCTCGATCGCACAGTCGATTGCCCGCGCGCTGGACAAAAAGTTTGTGCGGATCAGCCTTGGCGGCGTGCGCGATGAGGCGGAGATCCGCGGCCACCGCCGCACCTATGTCGGAGCGATGCCGGGGCGCATTGCGGACGGACTGCGACAGGCCGGTGTGAAAAATCCGCTGATGCTGCTGGATGAGATTGATAAAGTGAGCAGTGATTACAAGGGCGATACATCCTCCGCGCTTCTGGAGGTGCTGGATTCGGAGCAGAACTGCCGGTTCCGCGACAATTATGTGGAACTGCCGCTGGATTTGTCGGAGGTGCTTTTCATCGCGACTGCGAATGATGTGCACACGATTCCGCGGCCGCTGCTCGACCGGATGGAGCTCATTGAAGTGACAAGCTACACGGCAAATGAAAAGCTACACATTGCACGCGAGCATCTGATGAAAAAGCAGCTGGCGCACAACGGATTGAAAAAGGGCCAGATGACCATTACGAAATCCGCGATGGCGTCACTGATCGATGGATATACGAAGGAAGCGGGGGTTCGCCAGCTGGAGCGCAGGATTGGCGAGCTCTGCCGGAAAGCGGCACGGGAAATCCTGGAGGACGGTGCCTCCTCCGTGAAGATCACGGAGAAGAATCTGGAGAGCTATCTTGGCAAAAAGCACAGCTCGGTTCTGAAGCGGAACGCGAAGAATGATATCGGCATTGTGCGCGGTCTGGCGTGGACCAGCGTCGGCGGGGACACGCTGCAGATCGAGGTCAATACGATGCCGGGCAAGGGAGAATTTTTGCTGACCGGGCAGCTCGGCGATGTGATGAAGGAGTCGGCGCGGACAGCCATCAGCTATGTGCGCTCCCTCGGCACGCAGTATGGCATCGATCCGGAGTTTTTTGTAAAAAATGATATTCACATCCATATCCCCGAAGGCGCGGTGCCGAAGGATGGACCGTCGGCGGGCATTACGATGGCGACCGCCATCCTCTCCGCAATCACGGAGATCCCGGTGCGCGCGGATGTGGCGATGACCGGAGAAATTACTCTGCGCGGGCGTGTGCTTCCCATCGGAGGCCTGAAGGAAAAGCTGCTGGCCGCAAAGCAGGCGGGTATCACGACCGTGCTGGTGCCTTTGGAAAATCAGCCGGATATTGCGGAGATACAGGATGAGATCACGGATGGCCTGGATATTGTATATGTAAGTGCGATGCCGGAGGTGCTGAAAACGGCGCTTGCATAGGGCTGTGAGGAAGGAGACCGAAATGGTTATTAAAAAGGCCAGTCTTGAGACAGTATGCGGGATTACGAGCCGGCTTCCGGAGCATGACCGCCCGGAGGTGGCGTTTGCGGGGAAATCCAATGTCGGAAAATCTTCCCTGATCAATACGCTGATGAACCGCAAATCGCTGGCGCGGACCAGCTCACAACCGGGTAAGACCCAGACGATCAATTATTATGCGATCAACGATCGCTTGTATCTGGTGGATCTGCCCGGCTACGGCTATGCGAAGGTCCCGCAGTCAGAAAAGGAAAAATGGGGAAAAATGATTGAACGCTATCTGCACACATCCTCACAGCTGAAGGCGGTGTTTCTGCTGATCGATATCCGGCATGAGCCGGGGGCGAATGATAAGACGATGTACGAGTGGGTCTGCGCGAACGGTTTTGAGCCGATCATACTGGCGACAAAGCTGGATAAGATTAAGCGCAGCCAGATTCAGAAGCAGCTGAAGCTGGTCCGCGAGGGCCTGAATCTGCGGCCGGGCACAAAGATGATTCCGTTTTCCTCCCAGACCGGTCAGGGGCGCGATGAGACCTGGAGCCTGATCGAGAGCATCTGTTTTGAGGAAAAAGAGGCGGTCTGAATACGAAAGCCCCGCAGTCACGTGACGGTGTGACTGCGGGGCTTTCCTTTTTACATTATTCTATCTTCTATTCTCTATGGATAACTTCATTCCCCATACGACAGAATACACGTAATTAAGCCAAGGTATTGACTGCCTTTGCCATGCGGGAAACTTTTCTTGCTGCGTTGTTCTTGTGATAAACACCCTTGGTAGCAGCCTTCTCAATCGTAGAAGTAGCAGCCAGAAGCGCTTCCTGAGCAGCAGCCTTGTCGTTCGCCGCAACAGCAGCCTCAACCTTCTTCATCGCGGTCTTCACTGAAGACTTGATGGACTTATTCTTGTCGTGCTTTTTCTGGGAAACAAGAATTCTCTTCTTTGCAGACTTAATATTTGCCAATCTGAACACCTCCCAACCTCTGAAAATAATCGTTTGCATCTCTTTATAGTGAATAACGGAATATTTTGCAATTCATTATAAAACGGACACGGTCGTTTCCTGCAAACTCACCTGATTATATTAGACCAAACAATGTTTTCTGTCAAGAATTTTTTGTGAATTTACGGGGATTTGCAGGGAATAAAACAATTATAAATACAATCAGGGTAAAAAGCTCCTGTGCTCAAAAATTTTTGCCTGCACATTGACACGGAATCACAGCGAGAGTAGAATGTTAGCGAAAAATGGCAGGCTTTCCCTGTCAAGAGTGGTTCGGGATTGTTTTTACAGTTGCGGATCCGCTTTGAAAAAGTGAGATAGGACAATGAGGAGAACGGAACGTTTATGATAAAAATAGATCTGATTACAGGCTTTCTCGGGGCCGGAAAAACGACTTTTATCCGGAGATATGCAGAATATTTGATAAAAAAAGGCTGGAACATCGGAATTCTGGAGAACGATTATGGTGCGGTAAATGTAGACATGATGCTTTTGCAGGATCTGGAGGGAGAACGGTGTGAACTGGAGATGGTAGCCGGCGGCTGCCACCGGGACTGTCACCGAAGGCGGTTTAAGTCCAAGCTGATTGCGATGGGGATGAGCGGCTATGACCGGGTTCTGGTAGAGCCCTCCGGCATTTATGACACGGATGAATTTTTCGACGTGCTCCACGAGGAGCCCCTTGATCAGTGGTATGAAATCGGAAATGTGATCGCAATCATTGACGCTAAGCTGGAGCCCGGCCTGTCCGAGGAAGCAGAGTACCTGCTGGCGTCCGAAGTGGCCAATGCGGGCTGCGTCGTTATGAGCAAAAGCCAGGAGGCCTCCGGGGAGGAGATGGAAGCTACTATCGCACATCTGAACCATGCGCTGGAAGCGGTGCGGTGTGAGCGCAGGTTTACATCCGGCATCGGAGGAGAGATTCAGACAAAGGACTGGAGCAAATTTACAGATTCTGATTTTGAACAGTTTTCTGCCTGCGGATATGTGAACGAAAGCTTTCAGAAAATGAGTGAGGAGGACGAGGGCTTCCAGTCCGTTTATTTTATGAATATCCGGATGTCCAGGGAGAAGCTGTGCCTGACGGTCAGGCGGATTCTGAACGATGATGCGTGCGGGTATGTATTCCGGGTGAAGGGTTTCATGAGAAAAACGGAGGATTCTGTCAGTCAGGGGGCAGATAGAACTATGTCTGAACTGCAGTCTGACGAATCTGTCTGGCTTCAGCTCAATGCGACACGCGATGAGATCCAGATTCGGCCCATTCCCATCGGTCAGGAGGTGCTGATTGTGATTGGAGAGCACCTGAACGAGGAAGCAATCCGCGCGCATCTGGAAGCGGAATGACAGAATGCGGAAAAATCTGCCTGCCGCCTGCATGAGGATGTCTGAGACTTCATACTGTGTGGCATGATGTGATGTGTAATGGTAGATAAGATGGGTATTGACAAATACCGCCCGGGGGTATATAATGAGACGCGTATCAGATACCCTGGGGCGGTATTTTGACATAAAAGAATAAGGGGGCGGAATTTGTGGAAGATAATATTATCAGAGATTCAAAAGAAGATGCGGATACCGCCGAGGTCTGTTGCTGCTGCAAAAAGACGGAGCGGACCGAGGAAGAGCGGCGGAAGCTGATTAACCGCCTGAACCGCATTGAGGGGCAGATTCGCGGCATCCGGGGCATGCTGGAGCGGGACGCCTACTGCAATGATATCCTGATTCAGTCGGCTGCGGTGAACGCGGCTGTGAATTCGTTTAACAAGGAGCTTTTATCCAGCCACATCCATACCTGCGTCGTCCGGGACATCCGGGAGGGGAAGGATGAGGTTGTAGATGAGCTTGTGGCAACCATACAGAAGCTGATGAAGTGATGACAGCTCTTTTTAGTATAAGGAGGCGTTTTGGGGGGGGGGTGCCGATAATTTATGAAATCCTGGATCATCTGATGGAAGAAGGGCGGGAAAAGGATTTCTGAATAATCTGGAGATTTTCTGTGGATCAGGAGGGAGGAATGACAGATGGATCAATATACGGTAACCGGTATGAGCTGCGCTGCCTGCCAGGCGAGAGTGGAGAAGGCGGTCGCGAAGGTGCCGGGCGTGACGTCCTGCTCGGTCAGCCTGCTGACGAATTCGATGGGGGTCGAGGGAACAGCCTCCCCGGATGCGATTATACGGGCGGTGCAGGATGCGGGCTACGGCGCGTCGCAAAAGGGCGGCGCAATGGGCGCAGCTTCCGGCAGCTCAGCGTCACCATCGATTGCGGAGCAGGAGGAGGCGCTGGCCGACCACGAGACACCAGTGCTGAAGCGCAGGCTGATCGCGTCCGTTGGATTTCTGCTGGTGCTGATGTATTTTTCGATGGGACATATGATGTGGGGCTGGCCGCTGCCCGCCTGGTTTGATGACAATCATGTCGCGATGGGACTGGTGCAGCTATTGTTGGCCGCGATTATTATGGTGATTAACCAGAAGTTTTTCATCAGCGGCTTCAAGGGGCTGATTCACCGCTCCCCGAACATGGACACTCTGGTGGCGCTCGGCTCATCCGCATCCTTTCTCTGGAGTGTCTATGCGCTGTTCATGATGACGCGGGCGCAGGTGGACGGCAATATGGAAGCGGTCATGTCCTACATGATGGATCTGTATTTTGAGTCGGCGGCGATGATCCTGACGCTGATTACAGTCGGCAAGATGCTCGAGGCGCGCTCCAAGGGCAGGACGACGGACGCTCTGAAAAGCCTGATGAAGCTTGCTCCGAAGACGGCGGTAGTCGTGAAAAATGGCATGGAAGAGACGATACCAATCGAGCAAGTGAAAAAAGGCGATGTGTTCGTGGTGCGCCCCGGCGAGAATATTCCTGTGGACGGTGTGATCCTGGACGGAAGCAGTGCCGTGAATGAGGCGGCGCTGACCGGGGAGAGCATCCCGGTCGACAAGGCCGTCGGCGATTCAGTATCCGCCGCGACCGTGAATCAGTCCGGATTTATCCGGTGCGAGGCGACGAGAGTCGGGGAGGATACGACGCTTTCCCAGATTATTAAGATGGTCAGCGATGCGGCAGCGACGAAAGCGCCGATCGCGAAAATCGCGGACCGGGTCTCCGGCGTATTTGTGCCGGTCGTCATTACGATTGCGGTGATTACAACTATTGTGTGGCTGCTGGCGGGTCAGACGGTCGCGTTTGCGCTTGCCCGCGGGATCTCCGTGCTGGTCATCAGCTGTCCGTGTGCGCTCGGGCTGGCGACGCCGGTGGCGATTATGGTCGGCAATGGGATGGGCGCGAAAAACGGGATTCTGTTTAAAACAGCCGTTTCCCTGGAGGAAGCTGGCAAGGTGCAGGTCGTTGTGCTGGATAAGACGGGAACCATCACCAGCGGGGAGCCGAAGGTGACGGATCTTTATCCGGCGGACGGAACAGAGGCGGAAGAGCTGCTGTCCTGCGCCTATGATCTGGAGCAGAAAAGTGAGCATCCGCTGGCAAAAGCGATTATACAATATGGAAAGGAACAGGGGGTATCCTCTGAGGAGGTGACGGATTTTCAGGCGCTTCCAGGCAATGGGCTTTCTGCGGTGCTGGACGGCGAACCGCTTCTTGGCGGCAGTCTGAGCTTTATCCAGAGCCAGGCAGAGGTTCCGGATGCCATTGTGACACAGGCAAACCGCTTTGCCGAAGGAGGGAAAACACCGCTTTTGTTTACAAGGAAAGGAAAGCTGCTCGGCATCATTGCGGTGGCGGATGTGATCAAGGAGGATAGTCCGCAGGCCGTGAAGGAGCTGCAGAATATGGGAATCCGTGTCGTGATGCTGACGGGCGACAATGCGCGCACGGCAAAAGCCATCGGCGCACAGGCCGGAGTGGATGAGGTCATTGCCGGAGTTTTGCCTGACGGCAAGGAGAGCGTGATCCGGCAGCTCAAAGAGAGCACTGAAAACGCTGATTCGAAAGATAACTTAAAAGGCGGTTCAGATGACGGAAGGAAAGCGGGAATGGCAGCCTTTGGCCGGAGAAACCAGCTGTCCAGTGTTAGAGTCGCGATGGTGGGCGACGGGATCAATGACGCTCCGGCGCTCACGAGAGCAGATATCGGCATCGCGATCGGCGCGGGTGCGGATGTCGCGATCGACGCGGCGGATGTTGTCCTGATGAAAAGCCGCCTGAGCGATGTGCCGGCGGCCATCCGCTTAAGCCGTGCGACCCTGCGCAACATCCACGAGAACCTGTTCTGGGCATTTTTCTACAATGTCATTGGTATTCCGCTCGCCGCGGGCGTGTGGATTCCGATTTTCGGCTGGACGCTGAATCCGATGTTCGGCGCAGCTGCGATGAGTCTTTCGAGCTTTTGTGTTGTGTCGAACGCATTGCGGCTGAATTTGTTTAAAATGCGCGATGCAGGACATGACAGAAAAATCAAACCGGTAACACTTAATGTTTCAATAAATCAGGGGAGTAAATCCTCAGCAACTGGCAACACGGCAACTGAAAATCCGGGGAAGGTTGGTTCAGATCCTGAAACTCTGGAAAAGAATCATCTGGGCACGGAGCATTCAGGAAATCAACAGGAAAATGAGAAGGAGGAGACAGAAATGGTAAAGACAACCGTGCAGGTAGACGGAATGATGTGCGGAATGTGCGAAAATCACGTAAATGAGGCGGTCCGCAAGGCATTCGATGTGAAAAAGGTGACTTCCAATCACAGCAAGGGCATCACGGAAATCCTTTCCGAGGCCGGACTGGACGAGGCGAAGCTGAAAGCCGCCATCGAAGAGACCGGCTACAAGGTAGGAACCATCACGACCGGCGACGAGCAGGAGAAGAAAGGATTTTCTCTGTTCAGGAAGTAATTTCAGCGAGGGAGGCTCATTCGCTGCAGAATCTGGATGTGGATACCTGACGTCGGCGGTCAGTTTGCGGATATCCGAGGTTTTGCGTTGTATTTGGCAGGGTAAGGAGCCGAAGCATCGTATAACATTTAGATCAGATCGAAATGTTTACATGCATTCCAGATCCCATTTTCGTGGAGGCTGTCTGTCACATAAGTGGCGGCAGCCTTTGCTGCTTCTGAGCCGTTTCCCATCGCAACTGCCGTGCCTGCTGTGGTGAACATGCCGAGATCGTTCACGCTGTCTCCGAACGCAAAGGTGTCCGAAAGCTCCATGCCGAGCAGCTCGCAGACCTTTTGAATGCCGGTACCCTTGTGATAGCCCTTCGGAACCATTTCTACAACATCTGCATTGTGTACGATATAATCATAAGAATCCTCAAGTGCGGCAAAACAGCTCTTCTGATCTGCGCCGGTCGTTGCGCAGGAAAGCTTCGAGATTTCCCATTTGCCCCAGTTTTCTTTAATAGGAAGCAGATGCTCCCCCATTTCCCGAATGATCTTTTTCCCATAAGGATCCGATTCAAAATCCGCCCGATCCAGATAAAGATCATCCGCGCCCTCCAGAATCGGCCGGAATCCATATTGATGAACCGTTTCTACCGTGCGGATGGCCAGATCAGCCGGAATCGTTCGATAGAACAGGCGCTGATTCTTGTACTCCACCATCGTGCCGCAGCCGGAAATGATGCCGTCAAATCCAAGACCAAGCAGATGCGGATTCTGGATAAATGCGCGGGAGCGCCCGCTGCAAAGAAAGGTCAGATGTCCATTCTCCCGGAGCCGCCGGATCGCTTCCCGGGTGCTGTCCGGTATGTAATTTTCAAAATCCCATAACGTGCCGTCGATGTCAAAAAAGAGAGCCTTTGCCATAGCACATGAAACCTCCATGTGTAATAAATTGATTGAACTGTGCCCTGCGGCAGCTTGTAAATAGCCAGCCTCGTACGCGCAGCCGCGTGGAAGCTGTCTCTCTGTAAGTCGCCGCATGGTTTGTAACCTGCTCATATTCTATCATCGTTCGTGGGATAGGGCAAATAATAATTTCAGACGATATCGCGTAATATGTTTCTGATTTGCGTGCTGGAAAATTCAGGTCATATCCAGGGTTGGGAATATATTACAGGAAAATTTATATCGGGTGTGCTTGTGCAAAGAAATAGAATATGCTACAATAATATCGATTCATGACACAGATTCATCTGATGAAAATTACAAATGAAGAAAACGATAAAACCATAACAGAAAAATACGCAAGTGAATATTATATACAAATGACAGGTTAAGCCAGGCAAGAACTTAACGGGAATATGAGGAGGAAAGGATATGGGACAAGATATGAATATGATGGAAACAACAAGAATTATATTGGGATTGCGCGCAGCAGGTTGGACAGATACAGAAATTAATGATTTTATGATTTACATTGAGACGGGAGACGAAAGCTACAAACCAAAGGAGAAGGAAAAGGAATAAATACAAAGGAAAGGGAGCGGGCTTGCCACCGCTTCTTTTGATATTGCGATATAATGAAAGCCGCGCATTTAAAGTTGCGCTTCGCGCAAGACGCGGCCTACGTCCATACTCGCAAGGCGAGTACGGACATGTGATAAAATGATTTAGAAAATTTTGTCGCTCGCGCTGCAGGGAAGTTGAATGGCAGGCAGATGAAAGCGGTTCTAATTTTAGGAAAATTGCATAGATTATTTATGGGAAACACTGCAAGCCTCATATCTGCCGGTCAGGTATGGGGCTTCTGTCATAGGATGTTGGTTGATGGACATGCGCTATTTCTGTGAATATAACTTATCGGAAGGGCACTGGACATCCAGTGGATGTCTGTTTAGCGCCGACCGAAGTGGAACGAAGAGCGGTTTTCTTCTCATAATAAGGGAATTTGGCAGGCACCCAGGGAGGATTTATGCGAAAAAACAGTCGGCTTCAGAAATTGCTTTATTGTGTGATGGCAGTTCTGGGAGCCTATATTTTATATAAGGGAGGCAGTCTTCTGGCGGCGGGGAACCAGCTGCAAAAGGCTCTGAGTGACGGAAGTGTTCAACAGTCGCTGGAAGATTCAGCGATGCGCACCTGGGCAACCGCGTATACGGCAACGGTTGAGGGAAAAAGGAGTGCGGGCTGGTTCTCTCAATGGATCCGGCAAATTGCTCCAGTGTTTAGCTATGCGGTCGATCGTGTGGAATCGGAAAGCGAAAGTGAAAATTGGAATTTGGCAGAAGACAGGTCCGGAGAAGTAAAACAGGTCGAATCTGAGACAGAATACGGAAGCATATCGGATGCTTCGGAAAATACATCTTTGGAGCAAACCTATCTTCAGGGGGAGCAGGATTTGAAAAATCAGGAAGGAAACGAGGGACAAGCTGAAAATCAGGAACTGGAGCCGCTTACAGAGCTGATTACAGAGGAGGAATTGGATGCGGACATGACGGCTCAGGAAACAGCGGTGGGTACGATTTTTTCGCAGGCGCTCCCTCAGCTTCTGGATTTTTCCTATTTGTTGTCCAACATTTACTCGGTGGACGCGGATACCAGGGCGGACGCGGAGCTTCTGGATGCCGGAGAATTGTTATCTATGGATTTGTCTTTGGAGCAGGATTCGTCCGTTCCTCAGATTCTGATTTATCACACACACTCACAGGAGGCATTTGCGGATTCGGTGGAAGGCGAGGTGAGTGACACGGTGGTCGGGATGGGCGAAGTGCTCTCGGACGAGCTTCGCGCTTATGGCTACAATGTGATTCATGACACTGGTGTGTATGACCTGGTGGACGGTGTATTGGACCGAAGCGCTGCTTATGACTATGCCCGTGCGTCGATCGGGGCGATTCTGGAGGAGTATCCGACCATCGAGGTGATCATCGATTTACACCGTGATGGGGTAGATGGGAGTGAGGAGGATTTTGTGACGGAGATTGACGGAGAGGCCGTTTCGCGCATCATGTTTTTCAACGGGCTTTCCCGCGACGCGAATGGGGAGGACATCAGCTGGCTGCCAAATGAGAACCGGAAGGAAAATCTGGCATTTTCCCTGCAGCTGCAGGTGCTTGCAAATGCGGAATATCCGGGATTTACGCGGAAAATTTATCTCCAGTCGGAGCGCTACAATCTGCATCTGCGCGCCCGCTCTCTGCTGATCGAAGCCGGTACCCAGCTCAACACGGTGGAGGAGGAGCGCAACGCAATGGCACCCATCGCGAACCTGATCCGGCAGATTCTGGCTTGACCTTGGACGATAACTATAATAAAATAAGGAAAACTGTGCAGCAAAAAATGGTTCGCGTACAGCGTGGTATCATACCCTTTTGCCGCTCGAATCATTTAATGATAGATAGCGCCCAAGTGATGGAGGAAATAAAGTTGGCAGTAGATCAGAGTAAAATCAGGAATTTTTGTATCATAGCGCACATTGACCATGGCAAATCGACGCTGGCGGACCGGATCATCGAGATGACCGGCCTTCTGACCAGCCGCGAGATGCAGGATCAGGTGCTGGACAATATGGATCTGGAGCGGGAGCGCGGCATCACGATCAAGTCGCAGGCGGTCCGGATTATTTACAAGGCAGACGACGGGGAGGAATATATTTTCAACCTCATCGACACCCCGGGGCATGTGGACTTTAATTATGAAGTGTCCCGCTCCCTGGCGGCCTGCGACGGGGCTATCCTTGTCGTGGACGCGGCGCAGGGTATTGAGGCGCAGACGCTGGCGAACGTTTACCTGGCGATTGACCATGACCTGGATGTGATGCCGGTCATCAATAAGATTGATTTGCCGAGCGCGGAGCCGGAGCGTGTGATTCACGAGATTGAGGACGTGATCGGCATTGAGGCGGAGGATGCGCCGCAGATTTCGGCGAAAACCGGACAGAATGTGCACGAGGTGCTGGAGCAGGTGGTACAAAAGATCCCGGCTCCGCACGGCGATCCGGACGCGCCGCTGCAGGCGTTGATTTTTGATTCCATTTATGATTCCTATAAGGGTGTTATTATTTTTATCCGACTGATGAACGGCTCTGTGAAAAAAGGCACGCGGATCCGTATGATGGCGACCGGCGCGGAGGCGGAGGTTGTGGAGGCCGGCTATTTCGGACCGGGGCAGTTCATCCCGTGCGACGGGCTGAGCGCGGGGATGGTCGGCTATCTGACCGCGAGTCTGAAAAACGTAAAGGACACACGGGTCGGCGATACTGTGACGGACGCGGAATGCCCTTGTGAGGCGCCGCTTCCGGGCTATAAAAAGGTGAATCCGATGGTTTACTGCGGCATGTATCCGGTCGACGGGGCAAAATATCCGGATCTGCGCGATGCACTGGAGAAGCTGCAGCTCAACGATGCATCCCTCCAGTTTGAGCCGGAGACCTCTGTGGCTCTGGGCTTTGGCTTTCGCTGCGGATTCCTTGGGCTGCTCCATCTGGAGATCATCCAGGAGCGCCTGGAGCGCGAGTACAATCTTGATCTGATTACCACCGCACCAAGCGTAATCTATAAGGTCTATAAAACCAACGGCGAAATGATTGAACTGACCAATCCGACGAATCTGCCCGACCCATCCGAGATAGACTACATGGAGGAACCCGTTGTAGAAGCGGAAATCATGGTGACGACCGAGTACCTGGGCGCCATCATGGAGCTCTGTCAGCAGCGCCGCGGCATTTATGAGGGCATGGAATACATGGAAGAGACCCGCGCGCGGCTTAAATATACCCTGCCGCTGAACGAGATCATCTATGATTTCTTTGATGCGCTCAAATCCCGCTCGCGCGGTTACGCTTCGTTTGATTATGAGATGAAAGGGTATATGCGTTCCGAACTGGTCAAGCTGGACATCCTTGTCAATAAGGAAGAAGTAGACGCATTGTCCTTCATCGTGCACGCGGACACGGCCTACGAGCGCGGCCGAAGGATGTGCGAAAAGCTCAAGCAGGAAATCCCGCGCCAGCTCTTCGAGATCCCGATTCAGGCCGCCATCGGCAGCAAGATCATTGCCCGCGAGACCGTAAAAGCGATGCGCAAGGATGTTCTTGCAAAGTGCTACGGCGGCGACATCACCCGAAAGAAAAAGCTGCTCGAAAAGCAGAAAGAGGGCAAAAAGCGGATGCGCCAGTTTGGCAGCGTAGAGATCCCGCAGAAAGCGTTTATGAGCGTGCTGAAGCTGGATGATGACTGAAAATTTATTCCCGCGAAGCAACGAGCCAGGCAGTCGGAGACATAAGAGTCTGCGATTCGTTTCGGTCGGTGTGAAACGAGTGCCATTGGCACTTAGCGCCCGGCGGCGCTGTCGGTAAACTGGGAAAGAGAGGATTCTATGACCCTTCAACAAATTCTTTACGCAGTCACGATTGCGGATATGAAATCCATGAACAAGGCGGCTGCCGCTCTCTATGTTTCACAGCCTGCGCTGTCTGCCGCCATCCGGGATCTGGAGGAAGAGCTTCACATCGAGCTCTTTATCCGCTCCAACCGGGGGATTGTACTCACACAGGAAGGGGAGGAGTTCCTGCGCTATGCCAGACAGATGTCTGAACTGCAGCGCATGATTGAGGAGCGGTACACCGGTAAGGCCGCAAAAAAGAAATTCAGTGTCTCGACCCAGCACTATTCCTTTGCCGTAGAAGCCTTCATTGAGTTGGCAAAAAAATTCGGTATGGATGAATACGAATTTGCGATTCATGAAACCAAAACCAGCGAGGTGATTGAAAACGTTCGTAACTATCGCAGCGAAATTGGCGTTCTGTATCTGAACGACTTCAACGAGAAAGCCCTTCGGAAGATTTTTCAGGAAAAGGAAGTAGAATTTGCCTCTCTGTTCGAGTGCGGCATTTCCGTCTACCTGAGCCAGTCGCACCCACTCGCAAATCAGGAGCAGATTTCTTTTGAAGAGCTGAAGCCCTACCCCTGTCTGTCCTTTGAGCAGGGCGAAAAGAATTCCTTCTATTTCGCAGAGGAGGTCCTGAGCACCTGCGAATACAACCAGATTATCAAGGCGGACGACCGCGCCACCATGCTGAACCTGATGGTCGGTTTGAATGGCTACACCCTCTGCTCCGGCATCATTTGTGAAAAACTGAATGGCGAGCAGTACACCTCCATCCCGCTCGCGACCGACGACACGATGAACATCGGATACATCAAGCGGAAGGGCATGCCTTTGAGTCAGCTCGGCGAGCAATATCTGGAATTGCTGAAAGAGTATCGTAAATTTTTTTAATTTTGTTATTGACTTACCGGGAATGGTTTGGTATAATGCTTTTGTTCGCGGAAGTGTCGGAACTGGCAGACGAGCAAGACTAAGGATCTTGTGTTCATTGTGAACGTGTGGGTTCAAGTCCCATCTTCCGCACGATTATTAATAAGGAAACCGGAATTATGTCCGGTTTCTTTTTTTGTATATTTGCGCGAGAAACTTTGTTTTTTTCGTTTCCCCTATTTGGAGAACGTCCTTTTTGTGGTATACTTTTTGCAAAACAAAGATTTTGAGGATCCCATTGCCGACTTCGTTTAATTATGGATTTGGCCGGTTCAGAAAGGAGTTTTTTATGGAACAGCAGAATCTTTTTCGTGTGGCAGATCGGTTTTCCTTTGAGGGAGAGCCGGTGGAAATTATCCCGTATGGGAATGGGCATATTAATGATACCTATCGGGTGACCTGCCGTACAGACGCCGGGGCGAGGCGCTACATACTTCAGAGAATGAACCGGACGGTGTTTGGCCGCCCGGAAGAGCTGATGGAGAACCTGTGCGGCGTCACTGAATGGCTGAAAAGAAAAATTGCGGAAAATGGCGGCGATGCGCAGCGTGAGACGCTGAGCCTGGTACCGCTGTGCGATGGGAATCCTTATCTGAAGGACGCGGACGGAGAGTATTGGAGAGCCTATCTTTTTATAGAAAATGCCACCTGCTATGATCTGGTCGAGAAGGATGAGGACTTTTATCAGAGTGCGGTCGCGTTTGGCCGTTTTCAGCGGCTGCTCGCGGATTATCCGGCTGATACGCTGCATGAGACGATTAAGAATTTCCACAATACACCGGACCGTCTCTCTAAATTTGAAGCGGCACTGGAGGCAGATGCGTGCGGACGGGCAAAAGAGATTTCGGAGGAAATCCGGTTTATCCTGGAGCGGCGGGCTCTCGCTCATGTGCTCACGGACCGTTTGCAGGACGGTACGCTGCCGCTGCGCGTGACGCACAACGATACGAAGCTGAATAATGTCATGATTGACGACCAGAGTGGGAAAGCAATCTGCGTGATTGACCTGGACACGGTAATGCCGGGGCTGTCTCTTTATGATTTCGGGGATTCCATCCGTTTTGGCGCGAGCACGGCCGCGGAGGATGAGCAGGACCTGAGCAAGGTCTCCTGCAGCCTGCATTTATTAGAGCTGTATGCAAAAGGATATATTGAGGGCTGCGCCGGCGCACTGACCGACGCGGAGCTGGATCTGCTTCCGATGGGGGCTATGGTCATGACATTCGAGTGCGGCATCCGTTTCCTGACGGATTATCTGGAAGGGGATCATTATTTTAAAATTCATCGCGAGGGGCACAATCTCGACCGGGCCCGCACGCAGTTCCGGCTTGTGGCGGACATGGAAGAGAAGCTGCCGCAGATGAAGGAGCTTGTGGCGCGGCTGCGTTTTGAGGTGTGAAAAACATCTTTTCCGCGAGATGACAGGGTTGTTTCATGAAGAAAATTTAAACTTGAGAAAAACGTAGATTTTATCGAGGGTTTTGAATGCTATACAAATCATTCAAAACCCTCGACAT
>JAJQHZ010000133.1 GCA_021199475.1 Lachnospiraceae bacterium | reverse complement strand
TAAATTTTTGAGGGAGCGTAGGTTCACTGTCCTCGATATCTCAGCAGCAACATTCGCTCTGCAAATCATTGCTATCTCTACAACTTCCGATATATCGGTTTGTTTCTTACCACTATTGCCCTCATTATATCAGTCCCACCCAAAGCAAACAAGAAGAATCTCCGCATTTTCGCTATGTAAGCAGCCCGCAGGCTGCCCAGGCTTTATGCCTGTACGCGAGGAATCATATCAGACCGGCTCATCATCATCGCTGTCTTCGCCATCTTCCTCCTCATCATCCGCGTCCATCTCATAATCCTCATCTTTATAATCGTCTTCCTCGTATTCGTCCTCCGGCTCTTCTCCAGAATAACCGTATCCTCCGAAAGGCTCCAGCTCCTCTATTTCTTCCTCTTCTTCCTCGTCTTCATAGTCAGCATCAGGATCTGGCCTTGCTTCCTCCTCCTTTTTTGCTCTGATTCTGGTGTAAATGAAAATACCGCCGCCTGCTGCCAGCAGAAGCACGAACAGGAAAAGCGGAAGAATATTTGCCCCGCCAGATTCAGTCTCCTCCGCAAGCTCGCTCTCCGTTTCTGCGATTCCGTTCTCAGCATCCGTTTCTGCCACACTGGTTCCATAAATGGTCTCGTCCTCCGTCTCGGTCTCTGTTTCGGCATCGGCAAGGGCCGCTTCATAAGCTTCCACATCCTCGTCGTCCATCAGGGAGAGCAGATCGGATTCATCTACCTGATTCAGGAAATGGACGGTGCTTTCTCCCTCATCGTCCCGGTCGATGATCAGATAGAAGTAGTTACCGCTTTTGGTCTCTACGGTGATAAACTGCTTGCCGGATTCGCTCTCCGTGCCGATGTCGTCCACAAGATTCAGATTGCCGTCAGGAGTGAGCGGTTCTGATTCTGTTTCTCCCGTGCCGCTTCCCATCAGCGACTCAAGCAGGGCAATTATGCTTTCCGTGTCAGAAATTTCCACGGTGCTGCTAGCGTCTGTACCTTCTGAAACATCCAGATAGCCGCTATAGACATAACCGGTCATCTCCGGGACGGTCACCTGGTACCAGCCGTTTTCCTCGCTGATAATCTCTACCTCGGTTCCATTCTCAAGCTTGCCGATTATTTTGTAGTCTGTTCCCGCGCCGGTGCGGAGGTTCAGATAACTGTTGATACCTACCACCGTTCCAGTCGCGGTCGATGTGGTTTCTTCGTCCGAAGCAGTTCCTGTGCTGTCCGTATCATCATTGGCTTCGCTGTCTGTACCCGCCGTACTGGTTACCGTGATTTCTCCGTTTTCGCCATTCTCCGTCTCCGTGCTGCTCACAATCCATTCATACCCACCGTAGGAATACGTGTAAGTGCCGTCCTCCGAGATAGTCACACGAATCGTGTTCTCTGTTCCGTCAGTTCCCGTTCCCGCTTCGGTAGTGTCCGTTTCCGCGATCACATTGTTCGACGACAAAATTTCGATTACCGTCTCTGCCGCTTCCTCCGCATCTGCATTCACATCGCTGTCCACGTAAGCAAATGTTTTACATGAAAACAGTCCGATGCAGAGTACCAGCGGCAGCAGCATATAGCTCAGTTTAATCCTCATTCGGTTCATCCTCCTCTTTTTCATTCATGTTCATGGATTCGTTTATTGCCGCCTGTGCCTGTACACTTTCCGGCGGCATGGTCTTTGCGATTTCGAGCAGCTTTGCGAGCTGATCCGGAGTCAGATTGTAGGAATGCGTGACACTGCAGATTTCCAGATTTTCCTGCTCCTTGTACTGTGCTTCCAGCTTCTTCGCTCTGGAATCCCACTCTTTTGCCTTGGCGCGGGCTTTCGCCAGATCCGCGCCAATCTTCTCTAACTTTGCGCTCATAGTTCCTCCTTTTATCAGATAGAGACATTTTCGCCCCTGTGCATTGATTAACGGGCAGGAGAACTTATCCCCAGCCCGTTATTACTGATTCATTTTCATTTTTTGCCAACCGTTTTTAGGACAACCGCCCGAAACAGTAGAAATGGGACTGCCAATAGGACGAGGTGATACTGGTAATGGACACAGGCGACCCACAGTGAATCATCTGCCCATTCCCGAGATAGATTCCGACATGACTCGCTCCCGCAGTGTTGTAGGTGCCCTGGAAAAAGATCAGATCTCCAGGCTGCGCCTTTGAAGCCGAAACAACCGTGCAGGTTTCCAGCAGACCGTTCGCGGTCAGCCGTCCATAATTCCACCCTGCACCGCAGTTATTGAGGCAGTAGCAGACAAACCCGGAACAGTCAAACCCACTCGGGCTGTAGCCGCCCCAAACATATGGGACGCCCAGATACTGATAAGCTTTCGCGATCAGCAGCGCCGCTTTTCCAGTCACACTGCCTGTATCCGCATACAAGTCAGCTTCCCCTGTATCCAGATAGAAATAAGGATTCAAAGTGCTTCCCTTGTACGTGAACGAGACCGTCAGCACCCCGGAGCTGCCGACTTTTGCAATCGTTTCTCCCATCTCCACTTCATCTCCGGCGGATACGCCGAT
The DNA here is from genome assembly GCA_021199475.1 of Lachnospiraceae bacterium. Classification (GTDB taxonomy): domain Bacteria; phylum Bacillota; class Clostridia; order Lachnospirales; family Lachnospiraceae; genus Choladousia. Next base: position 5,095 of record JAJQHZ010000133.1, on the reverse strand, counting down.
ACTGCTTAAGCCTCCGAGCGTAACCACAGAGCCGTTTTCGTCTGTCAGTTTCACTTTCCCGTTGGAAACAGATTTCACTTTGCCGTCCATGACAGAAAGCACTTCTGTTCCGGACGGAACTGTGATGTCCAGACTGTCAGATTCCGTCACGCGGGTGCCATCACAGCGGTAGCCGTATTCGCCACTCAGATAATAGTGCCAGTTGAAGTCCACCGGCGAACCGAAGAAAATCCTGCCGCCGTAGGTCTGCATATAAACATCGTAGGCTTCGGATTCCTCATCTGACATCCGGCCGGCAAGGATACTCTCAAAACTGGTTGTCTCGACAGTGACATAGCAGACGTCCACCGTCTCCGTTGTCGTGACCTCGATTTCCTCCCCGTCACCGCCCGCATAGTAGGCTTCCCATGTCTGATGTCCGTGCGCCAGCGCGCTCGAATGATCACCGTAATACACATCAAAATCCACCCCATAAGTCGCAAGGTTTCCGGTATCTTCCACCGTATAAAGCGTCCCATTCATGATGATCTGCGTTCCGATGGGAACAATCGGGTTGCTCGCATCAACGGCAATCGTGTGGCTGGCAGTCGGGTAAACCCCGGATGCCGTTGCACTTCCTGCCCATTGTCCACAGCAGATCGAACAGCTGCAGTAGCCGCTCGTCACAACCTCACCGATATATTCGCCTGCCTGAACCGTTTTGGTGACCGTCCGGGTCTCCGTGCCGGTTTCCGTTGCCAGGTTGTACTGCAATGCAAAGATTGCGTCCAGCTCGGACTTCACTTCATTGAAGGTGAACGAACCGTATTTGGCAGACAGATAGCTGATGAGAGCCGTAGAATCATGACTGATCTCCCCGATGTTATAGTTGTACTCATCAGAGCCGGAATGTGAGGCTTCGGTCTGGTTGATCTTTTTCTGCAGCTGGGCTTCCAGCTTCGTGTAATAGGCTTCCGCTTTTGAAATCTCATCATCATCCGCGGGCCAGGTCGCCACATCCACATAAGACACGACTCCGCTCAGCATCATTCCGCAGGACTGAAGCTGCGTGACAAGGAGAACAACCACCAGGGCAACAACGAGGACGACTTTCATCGTCCCGCCGTTATTTTCGAAAAATCCTTTGACACCTGCGAACAGACCCCCTGCCTTTTCCGTTTCCACAGCCGAAGCGGCTGATGCTGCCGCTCCTGTGCCGCCTGCTTTCATAGTCGCTGCCCGTGCCGCCTCGTATTCTTTTTTAATCTCACGCTTCTGCATCCAGCGCGAGAGCGGATTCGTGGCAGTCTCCGGATTTTCTGCCAGATGTTTCTGGTAGAGAGCCTCCACGTTGGCATCATCGGCTTTTTGCGTCAGTTTCTCTGCTTTTTCCTCCTGTTTCAGCTTACTGGCATATCTCGCGTGGCTAACTGAACGTACGCCGTCTTCGCCCGCCATCTCTGTCTGATTCACTACCTGAGTTCCAACATTCTCATCCACATACCGGTGGACCTGCTGCCTGTTAGCAGCTGCAGAAGTGGCAACCGTTGGAACATGGGGAGCGGAGTAAGCCGCGTGGCTGGCTTTCGATGCTCCTGGCCTGGATGAACTGGATATTGGTGAATTTAGAGCATCTGATGATTTTGAAGCATCTGCACTGATTGCCCCGGAAGTCTTAGAGGTTCTCATATCGGCTCTTTCTGACCCCTGAGAGCCTGCGGCATTCGCTGCCGTGGTTCTCCTACTTCTGCTTCCGGTTTTGCTGTCTGCTCCGGTTTTTTCTGTTCCCCCTCTTCCTGTTCCGATTCTTTCTGAACTGGTTCCCATTCTTTCGGCTCCACTCCACTCCGAAGCATCTGCATCCAAAGATGTTTCTTCTGTCCACCCGGCACCAACCGCCTCCGAATTGAAAACATCTCCTTGCCTGGTTACCCTTCTTCCTGCTCCCGGACGCCTTAATCCGCCAAAATCTGGCTCACCGGTTTCCGCAGCCTCCCCTTTTCCGAACCGTAGTTTTTTACCGTAGTTCTTCGAAATGTCAGCTTCAGTACGCAGCTTCTCTCTGCCTTTCTGGGCATCCGTTTCGACACGCAGCTTCTGCCTGCCTTTCGGAGCGTCTGCTTCGCCGCGCAGTTTTTCCACGCCTTTTGGATTTTCTGTTTCAGCGTGCATCCTTTCCGCACCTTTCGAATCATCCGTTTCAGTGCGCAGCTTTTCACTATTTTTCGCAGCATCTCTTTCAGCGTGCAGTTTTGCACTGGTCTTTCTGCCTCTCGCCACATTTCGTTCTGCAGGCAGCTCCGTCTCCTCGTTTAAAGTCTCCGGCTTGCCGCGTACTCTCACTTTACGTTTTGACAGGGCATCTTTTGGCAGGACATCAGCAGCTTTTTCAGCTTCATCCGCAGCCTTTTCCGACAGTACATCAGTGGCCTTTCCCCCGGACTTTGGAGTCTTTGCTGGCTTTTCAGTTTTTACTGCCTTTGCTGCCTTTTCCCCTGTCAATTCGTCCTCTGTGAAACGAAGCCGGTTGGTTTTTCCAGCCATTTACACCTCCCCTCCGGCGGAGGGAACGACTTCTGACAGCTTCGTGGTCATGATGCGGTACAGCTCGGTATCCTTCGGGAAGTGGTCAACAAACGGAAGAATCACGTTCCCATAAAACAGAAGCCCCTCGCCTTCACCCGACTGCGTGACATAGGAAAGCTGATGAGGCGAAATGCCGAGCTGCCGCGCAAGAATCTGCCGGTCACCCGATGCCTGATTGAGCATAATGATAAAGTCACTGTTCTCGAAGATGTTCTCCACTTCGCGCGACGAAAGCAGATCCTTCACGTTCTGCGTAATACCGGTGGGTACCCCGCCCCATTTTCTGAAACGCTTCCAGATCTCCACGGAGTACGATGCCGTCTGCTCCTCTTTCAAGAGCAAGTGAAATTCGTCCATATAATAGCGGGTGGTTTTTCCCTCGCTCCGGTTCTGCGTCACGCGGCCCCATACCTGGTCCTGCACAATGAGCATCCCGATTTTTTTCAGCTGCTTGCCCAACTCTTTAATGTCGTAGCAGACGAACCGGTTCTGAATGTCCACGTTCGTATGATGGTTGAACAGGTTCAGCGAACCTTTGACATAAATCTCCAGGGCGGTCGCCACATGGCGGGCTTCCTTTTCCTCCTGCTGCAGCAGACAGCCATACAGGTCTCCCAGCAGCGGCATATTCTCCGGCACCGGATTTTCGAAATACTTCTGATAAATCTGGTGGACACAGCGGTCAATCACCGTCTTTTCCACCGGCTGCAGACCCTCCTTGCCGCCCACGATCAGCTCACACAGGGAAAGGATAAAATCGCTTTTCAGGGAAAGAGGCGTGTCGTCTTCCGAGTAGTTTAAATTGATATCCATCGGATTGATATACTGCGTACTGGACGGACTGATTTTTATTACCTGTCCATCCAGCCGGTTCACCAGAGCCGTATACTCCGACTCAGGATCGCACACGATGATATCGTCATCCGTCGCCAGAAAAGCATTGGCAATCTCGCGCTTCGCGGCGAATGACTTCCCGGAACCGGGTGTACCCAGAATCAATCCGTTCGGGTTTTTCAGCCGAAGCCTGTCCACCATAATCAGATTGTTGGAAAGTGCGTTCAGTCCATAATACAGAGAGCCTTCGCCTTCCTGAAACAGCTCCTGCGTGGTAAACGGCACGAAGATTGCCGTGGAACTCGTGGTCAGCCCGCGCTGAATGTTGATCTGACAGTCCGCAAGCGGCAGGCTGCTCATCAGTCCCTGTTCCTGCTGAAAATCCAGGCGGCGCAGGTTGCAGTTGTGCTTCTTCGCCAGGGAGGATACCCGGAACACGTTGGTCTCCAGCTCCTGCTCAGTGCGCCCGGTGCTCATCACCAGAAATGTCACCATGAACATCCGCTCATTCTGGCTCTGCAGCTCCTTCAGCAGTGCCTTTGCGTCCCTGCCATAAGTCGCAAGATCGGACGGGATGATGTCCATATCATATCCGGAGCGGACTGCCTTTTTCTGTTCCTCAATCTTTGAGCGGTCCAGCTCCGTGATCGTCCGCTTCACCGTCTTAATCGCCTTGTTCTGGTCCACCGACTGGATGTGCATCGTGACCACCTGGCTGCTGTCCATATCAAGGAAATCCTTCAGCAGCCGGTCACTGATGTCCGAGGCCGTGATCGACAGATAGGACATCGCCGCGTAAAGGTTTCCCATGGTAAATGTCCTCGTCTTAAATGAAAACGAGGTCGGAGCAATAAAATCTTTCACGGAAAGCCCCGACTCCGGGAGCCATTTCCAGTCAAAGAAAAATTTGTCCTTATCACCCATGTGGAACATATCGTGCATCAGGGCGAGCCGTTCCTTGCCATCCAGGACCTGCGCAGTGACACCGAGCCGATGGAAGTTGTTGAGGATGTCCGTCAGCACATGATACAGCCGCGGCTTTGCCTGCTTCATCGAATCTGCTTCAAGGCCGAAAGTCAGATACTTCGTCTTGGTCAGGCCGTTGTTCCCCTTCTCAAGCTGGGAGCGCAGCATTCCGCTGTACTCCGCGCGCACCGGGTCAAAGCCATCTTTTTTCAGGGGAATCCGGATCGACTTCTCAAAGCTCTCCGCATCGGTATTCATATTAAAAAAAGAAAGTTCGAAGTGGATAGAATTGTCAAAAAAGTTGAGAAAGCTGCACCATTCCTCGAAAATCGCCCCCTGGTCTTCCTGCAGAGCCAGCTGGTAATTGATATCCTGAAACTGGATCGTCTGCGTGTAATAGTTGCTGCGGACGCGGCAGATTCCGTCCGGGAACATCCGCTCAAAAGGGATGGACTGCTGCGCCGTCCTCGGCACATTTCCATCCATGCGGTGCTGTTTCATCACAGCCCGGATCTTTTTCTTCTGCGCGGATGTCAGCTCTGAAGCAGCAGTATCATTTTCTCCTGCCGCTGGCGTCTTTGTCTTTGGTTTTGTTTTTGCGTTCACTTTTCCTGCCGTTCCTTTTGCCGCCGGTTTTGACTCTTTTTTCGTTTTCCTTGCAAACAATGGCGTCTACCTCCTCCTCATATTGTCAAGCGTTTTTTCGCTTAAACTCAAGGTTTTTTGTTGC
>JAJQHZ010000046.1 GCA_021199475.1 Lachnospiraceae bacterium | reverse complement strand
CATAGTTTGGAATAAAATTTGCGACGCATAATGCAACCAGCATCATGCAGCCATAGTTTTTCTTCGATGTGTTCATAACATTGTCCTTTCAGTTTTCCCGGAATATCTTCTGCATCTTTATCCCTTACTGATATTTTAATATCTGTCTATTCTAAACTTCCCACACCAATAAGATGTGGGAAGCCCGAGACATTCGTAAATATGGAAAAGATACGGTGTTATTCCAGACCGGAAGGAACGGTTGTCAGGTCATAGTCCTTATTATCTGCGACGCCATGAATATACGGAAACTTTGCTATCGTTGCCCGAAGATTTTTGATTTTCTTTCCATAATCTCCCCACTGAACAAGCACTTCTGTTCCTTCAACCGCCTGATCCACATCGATAATTGCGTGACTTACCATAGTATGGAAATGTGAGCTAAAGGTTGGGTCTGCAGAAATACCGATCTTATTTCCGTTCTTGTCCGTCACATAATCCTGATGACCACCGGCCGGCTGCGGATCAGCACATGGCAAATCGATGTATTTATAAGGATCGTCTGTAAACTGGGAACGATACACATCAGCAATGTCATCCGCATTGAATTCCAGCGTAACCAGCTTCCTCTTTGGATCTGCCAGTTCCTTTTCCAGTGCTTCGCGTCCCGTGAATTCATGATCAAATCTTGCCATCCAGCCCCAGTCACATTCTACTGCGGTACGGAATCTGGCACGTTTGTCCTCCGGGTCAACACTTCCTCTGCAGTCAAGAGTAAACGGAGCACTTGCGCAAAAATCAGGATACTGATAAAGAGAAGATTCGAAATTAACCGTCATCTGCGCATATCCGGCAAATGTATGATTCACAGTGTAATCTTTCCACCCCATTCTCTTTAATCCCATCGGCAGCCCAACTTCAGCGATCTTATCATAAACGGCCGGGCCATCTTCTGCTGCGCCATGCACTTCATAAGCCAGTGTCCCACTCATACCGATCCGACAGATCTCAAGTTCCGCATCGATACCAGGGATGGTAATCGGCTTAAAATCCAGGAATTTAACATCCCGCAGACTGGTCTGTGTTACCTTTTCCAGAATCGTCAGAGATAAAGGACCGGACATCTGGAAAATAAAGCACTGTCTTATCTTATATTCGCAATCATAGTTCCCGCTCTGCATAGCCTGAATATAGGGAACGCTGCAGCCTGCTGTTGTACGGAATGCATCATCCGCATCTTTAAAGAAAAGTGCATGGTTTGCAACCAGTCCATCCGGTGTCAGTGCAACCAGATGCTTGCATTTGCCAACCTTCCACTTATAAACATTATTGATGCTGCAATCAGACATCAGCTTTTCCGCATCCGGCCCTTTAAATACTTCTTCAGTGCCGGATAACCCCGCATGAATGTAAGAAGAGCTGAAATAGCTTTCCCCAACTTCCATAAAGGGATCGCCCTCCCAGGGAATGATCTTAGTCATAATATTCCCATACCGAAACACCTGATCATTACACGGTGCTGTGTCCAAAAAATCCGTTGACTGTCTTGCCATTTTGCTTACCTCACCTTTCATTTATTTGTTTGATTGCTTTTGATATACTCGCAGCAAAACAAGCTGCTCGTTAACTTGCGAAGTTCACTGCCGCAAGCGCCGTGAACTTCTTGCAAGTTACATTATATCTGCATCAAACTCAAAAGTGAAATAACGCTTCTGCATAGCTTATGCAATTTTCGGATAAGCCATGTATCAGGCATAGCAGATTCGAATAATGGACAAGAGCAGCTGTATTCCTGGATTTTTATTTTCATTTTCCCAGACAACACTGACATCGCAGGAATAATTCTCCGGCATAATGTAACGGCTGACTATTTTATTACCATAAACCGTCAGGTTAACCATAGGAGCAATATAAACGCCGCCTGTCTCCTCCAGAATCCACGGGACCTCGTCAAAATTATTAACAGGAATCATTGATCTGATCTCCACCCCGTATTCCTCCAGCATGCGTTCCATCTCAATATTTGATTTTGTTATTTGCAGCGTTTCTTCCGGGCAAAGAAGTTTTTCTCCATTCAAAGCGGACACATCAATCTCCGAAAGCCCTGCCAGAGGATGGTGTTCAGATACAAACAGAGAATATGGGATTTTAAGAAACGCCTGCGATTGCAGGTCCGCATTCTCACAATACCCGGCACCATAGATAATAGCCGCATCCAGCTTCCCGCTCAGCAGATTTTTTTCCAGTTCAGCAGGCTGATACGGGTGTAAAACCAGCCGAACTTTCGGATACTTCCGATGAAATGTTTCTCGTATACGTGCTACATAATAATCTTTATCATAATAGAGATAACCAACATGGAGTTCTCCGCCTTCTGCATCTACCTGACGGGCGATCCGTTCGATCAGTACCTCATATTCCAGCAATATCTTCTGAAAAGAATGCAATGCTTCCTCCCCCTGCACGGTAAGTGCAAAAGAGTTCCTGGAACGATCGATCAATTTTGTTTTCAATTCGTTTTCCAATGCCGCAATATGCCTGCTAAGCGCTGGCTGCGCTATATATAATTCTTCTGCGGCCCGCGAAAAGTTCTGAACATTAGCCAGCGTCACAAATTCACGCATCAAAGAGAGCTTCATTTTTGACCTTCCTTCCTCAAAATCCATACGATTATATATTCGAATAACCATTACACCATTTGAGTCATATTTAAAAATTATAACATGGAAAGCATTAAAAAAATATAATTTTTCAACATTTTCATATTACAAGCAACTCCATTCATTGGTTTCTCTTCTTTCCTGGCAAAACAATAAATAATAGCCCGCAGCCGCCGAAAATACAAGATTTTCGACAGCTGCGGGCTGTGCATTCTTACAATGTCTGTTCTTCTTTCTTCTGCTCCATCTTTGTATGATCCACTTCCAGAATCGTCTCCACGGTCTTTCTGGCAATCAGCAAATCCTGCATGTTTTTTCTCGCTGTGCGGTATTCCGCATATGCCTTTTTCTTATCAGCAAGAACCTGTGCGTATTCCTGATTGAGGGTATCTTCTTTTTTGCCGTTCCTTTTTGCGAGCGAGAGGATGCTTTATTAGCATCAAGCTGGTCAAATGCAGCCTTTGCCGCCTTGTGCAGGGCAATTTCTTCCCGATGTTCCTCCAGAAACTTTTTGCTGTATCCTGCCTTTCGATAAGCGGTATAGACATCTTTGGTTCTGGAATAGTTGATAATGTGCTTTTTCAGCGCAATGATCTCCGCCAGTCGGCTCTCGGACGCCTTGATGGAATCGGACAACTCGCTGAACCGGGTGACTGCCGCCTCTGTTTTTTCAGACAGCTCCTCAAAGGTATCAACGCCCTGTTCCTTAATAAAACAGACAGCCTCTGCCATCTGCTTCAGATTGAAAGTCTTTGCCCAGCGAGCGTATCCAGTCTCCGCTCCGCTTCGGTCGGCGCTAAACGGACGTCCACTGGACGTCCAGCGCCCTTTCCCCTGTTCCATCTTCTCCTGAATATCAATCAGCAGCTGCAGCTTCGGCTGTGCATCGGCAAACGACTTTTCTTTCGCACCTTTTGCCCGCTTTCTTGGCTGATGTGCCTTTGTCCCGGCCAATACCGCGCGAAGATCTTCCTCGGAATAGCCATCGCCCAAAGAACGCAGACGAATAAAGCGTTTCTGGCCTTTCCCTTTCAACGAAATATTCTTCCCACGTTTTATTTCATATCCGGCATCCGAAAGCAGCTTGAGAAATCCTTCAAAATCCTTTGGTTTTTGCTGCAGAGTAGTATCTATCGCTGTAATGATAGCGTCTCTGTAAGTCGGTTTTTGCGGATACGTCGTCCGCTTTTGCCTGTCCCGATAAGGCCGTGCTTCAATAATAGAAAGACCATTTTTGACGCAGAGACGGTCACTGATTCTCTGTACTGCCATATAGGACAGGTAGAAGTTGTAAAACTTCCTGCTGCCGTCCTATTTTACCGAGAATGGTCAGCGAACCAGAATCTCAATCAAGCATATAATGAATTACAAGAAAACTTCAATCTGTTAATGGAAGAAAAAAACCTTGCAGAATCCAAAATACATACATTAGAACAGCAGATAAAAGAACTGCAAAAATCTGTTGACAACCAGTCAAACCGAATGTAAAATATAATCAACAGAGACGAATAGTTATTACGTCGATGGACAAAATATTGATTGTACGCCAATGGGCACGGGCACCTATCATGGTGTCCATTTTCTTTGCCTTTTTCATGTCTTTTTTTGCTACGTACCGGCATGAGCCTCTCTCCCATGCCTTTTTCTCTCACAAGATCGTCGAAAGAAGCTGCAGTGACTCTTTCTGCTGCTTCCAGATTTCTTCCAGTCTTTCCTGCAGATCCAGAATGTCAGCGGCGTAGATGCTGTCCTGTTCATTCGCCCGCTTTACGTACTGGAACGGATTTTGTCAAGGGTAATTTGCTCATATAAGAATCCAAAATCTGCCCTGTAGTTTTTATCCTGATTGAGATAATAAAGAAGCACGACGGGCGGTTCAAACGCTTCGCCAGTGTACTGATAAACAGTCACACCGCGATTTACCACAATATCCAGAGTTCCGTTCTCTTCAAAGGACCGGGCTTCGGGTTCGGTTTCCGATTCCACTGCCGTCTCTGCATCACTATTGTACGTTTCATCGGATATTTTTGTGGTTACATCGGACTCTGTACTCTCCGCAGCCAGACACGTCGTTCTTGTCATCGCCACTGCCCAAAAGCAAAGCAGGAGCAACGCGCAGCTAAGCGCATTACAAATCATTTTTTTCTTTCGGGAATTTTCTTTCTTCACGATAAATACGATCCTTTCTTTAATTACAGTAAGCATTTAAAACAATTCTTTCAGAATCAGTCTGGTAATTCCCTCATTGTCCCCCGGCTGTATCCGCTTTATTTTCGGTTTTCAGAGGAAGCGGCGCTTCCCGCGCCATCCACTTTCTTATGAATAGCATCCAATGCTTTTTCCACGTTCATCCCGTGTACATCTATTGTAATAATCGGTTTTGAAAGCATTACACTCCGGACTCCTTTGTATTTAATCTAGGAAAAAAGCGACATCTGCTCATAATCCGTCCGCCTGTTCAGCAACTGCGGTATCTTTTGCAACGCCCCTTTCATCGAATCCTCATCAAACAGCCATCCTTCCAGTTCATTTTCAGACAAGAGCAGCGGCATACGGCTGTGGATGGGAGAGACGGAAGCATTTGCATTGGTTGTGATAATCACAAATTTCCCTTGCGCATTGTAACATCCTGCCAGAAACAAAATCGGTGAACCGTCCTCAAACCAGTATTTTTCTTTTGATGGACTCCACTCGTAAAACCCTTTTGCCGGAATCACACACCGGCGCGAAAGAATATCATCCTGAAAAGTCCGCCTTTCCAATATTCCCTCCGATCTCGCATTAATCAACAGGCTTTTGCCCTGATAGCCGGGATAACCCCAGACCATATTCTCCGCAGCCAGCATTCCGTTTCTCTGACTGAATACCGCAGCGGTCTCCGAAGGCCGGATGTCGCCCGCTCTGACTGGGAAATCTGCATTTTTGGCGATTCGATGAATTTCTCCCACTGTATCATCATCAACATAATAGCGTCCGCACATTATTCTCTCCCCGATCAGCCTGTTGTAATCTTTCGACCTATAACAAATACAGCCACCAATGCCATTAATAAAACAATACCAACCAATCGAAATACGATAACCAGTATCTGCGTCAGCCTGTCGCCCTCTGCATAAAAATCTTCCGGCTTGTCCGGATTAACATATAACGTTCTCCGTTCTCCCACCTTCTGATAGCCTTCCTTGTGGCCAGTGTTATCAACTATTTCCATATCCTTGTCGTTCCAGCGGAACCGATATTTAGGAAAACAGGAATATGTCCTCGGTCCATCTGCGTCGAGATCCATCCATCGTTTCTGAATTTCTATGATTTCCGCTGTTACCGGCACTGTACAATCCCTGGCTTTTCTCTTCTCACTTCTGTTGACCAAAACGGACACAAGAAGGAATGCGACTGCCAGAATCCCTAATATCAGGTAAAAGAACCCTGCTATAAGTTGCGCGTCAGACATATTTATCCCTCGTTCCTAGACAAATTCCGAAACATTGGTTTGTTTCTTCCCCCCGATGTCCCCATTATATCAGCCCCACTCACCGCAAACAAGAAAAATCTCCGCATTTTCGCTATGTAGGCAGCCCTTACAGGAAGATGGACTCTGCATAGTACCGGATGCCCTCAATTACAATCGTTTTTTTCTATCTTTTCTGACTCTTGGACATAAAAGAATACCTCCATAAATTTTTGATCTTGTTTCCAGATGTTCGCCACCCGGAAAATCGAGTAGGAAACGGCTTGCCGAATACTACTCGCCCGCGCGGCGCTGGATGTCCAGCGCCCCACGGCCTTCCGCTTAGGAGTCGGACCATTTAATGGCAAATCCGAATCAATCCTGGGCAAAGAAGCCTTATGTATCAAGTATTTTTTGAGTTCCGAAACCATTCTGGATCATTTTGCAGCTAATAAAATCAATCAAAATCAACCTTGATTCTTAGCTGAATCTTAGCTGAGCTAAGAAAGGTGTCGCATTTACTGGCGAACGTACTACTTTCTTAGCTGGCGGGAAACGATGTCAGCCGGAAACAGTAATTGGCATCGGAAGATACGAATACTCCTCCGAAAATCTTATTTTCGTCCAGTCTACCTTTTTTGCAGCATAAACAATCTCAGAATAATTTCTATCATTGATGTTTTTTCTATATGTAGCAATCACTCTTACATAGTCTGAAACATTGCTCCTAAGATCTTCTTTTAATACAGTATTGGGAATATATTCTCCATTCTTTTTATCTTTTACAAAGCCTACACAAGCCTTCGTTCCTCCGGCGAGCTTTTCAGTATATAGCTTAGGACGAAGCGAATTGAAATCTCCCACCATATTTGCTGCTAAATTCTTATTCATAATCATTGGAAGCACTTCCAGCTTCAACGGAGTGGTTCCTTTATCTGAGAATTCAAAATCATCCGGACTCAGCTTATGGTTCAAGCAAAGATCATAAAACATATCAGCAGTAAGCTGTTCCATGTCATTCAAATCCTCACCTGATTGTTTTTTTACAGGCCTTAGTCCCGTCAAATGCATATAGCTGTAATCGTGGAAGCTCACCTCTATGTATGATATTCTCTTATGCTTATCAAGACACACAAACAAAAGATTTCTATTATTAAGCTCATCACGGTATAATTCCGCACAATTCACCACTATTCTAACGGCATCCTTTTTTGTGTATTGCATCTTTCTTCTCCACACTTGCTTAAACAGGCTAGAGAGTTCCCTCTCGCGCTCCTGCGTATCATAAAAAGGGAGAAAACCTGTGTCGCCGCAGCGTCACTCGACTTTCTCCCAAGCAACTGGTTTTTCTGTCGTCCGCCGACTCTCAGTTCCATCCGATCTTTCAATCGTTCTACTGCTTCGCTATCGGGTTTTTCTGTTGCCCGCCAACTTTCCGGCCCAATGTCCGGCAGCACTTTCGGATTTTAGGTGCCAGTCACACCAGCAGGATGACGCCTGCTTTCCTGTCTGTAGTATACTCAATTCCCTGCAAAAAATCAACCGATTATAGAATTTTTATTCTTTCGCTGAAGTGAAAAAGTAAATTCCACTCTGAAGGGATGCAAGTTGAATTTAGT
>JAJQHZ010000112.1 GCA_021199475.1 Lachnospiraceae bacterium | reverse complement strand
ATGCGGCTTTCAAGCCGCATCAACCCACCGTCTTCAAGACGGTGGTCATTGAGTTTATGAAATAAGAAATTATGTAGGAAAATCATAGGAAAAGCATGACAGCGGCTAAAAGCAGGCACACAGGAGGAAAGCATATGTTTATGGATTTGTCAGGGCAGAAGTTTGAGGATTTAACGGTTGTAAGAAAAAGTGAAAAGCAGACCGGCAAAGAGACACAGTGGTTATGTAGGTGTGCATGTGGTAGGGAAACAATAGCTTCAACTTATGAATTGCGATCAGGACATAAGAAGAGCTGAGGGTGTCGTAAGAGCAGACCAAAAGCACATGACTTGACGGGCATGAGGTTTGGCAGACTGACAGTTATTAAACGTGTTGGAACGATAAATCGCCGCCCTATATGGCATTGCAAGTGTGATTGCGGCAAATTTACGGATGTCCGTTCCGTGGATTTGAAATCTGGTAATACGAAAAGCTGTGGCTGCATGGGAAAGCATCAAGCATTGTATCATTAAGTTGTTCTACAACATGAACCAAGGTCATCATTGGTCTGTAGGTTTATATTATTAAAAACTGAATAGAGAGATTTTTGCAAGAAGCTGTCAGTATGTATTTTTTACTGGCAGCTTTTTTCTTTGAGAAAAATCAATATTGGAAGCGTTTGGCAAATGATTGATTGCTGAGCGCTTTTTTTATGCGCGCGGATGGGACAAAAACTGCAATTTTGTCTGCTCACAGTGAACATCACTTAGTTTTATCGAGGAGAGATTATATGATTACGTATTTTATTGCTTTTTGTTTGGGCGGCTTTTTCGGTGTCGCAACGATGTGTATGTGCTTCGCGGCAGGTGAGGAAGACCGCAGGAATGGATGTTATGACGAAAAGGAGGATGGTGAAGAATGAATACTCAGATTATCTGCCTCGCGAACCAGAAAGGCGGAGTCGGAAAAACCCAGACTTGTGTAAATCTTGGCATTGGTTTGGCACAGCAGGGAAAGAAAGTTTTGATTGTGGATTTCGATCCCCAGGCCAGCGCGACAATCAGCCTGGGATTTCCGCGTCCGGAAGAGCTTCCGGTTACGGTATCAACGGTATTGGGGAAAATTTTGACAGATCAGCCAGTCAATCCGGGAGAGGGAATCCTGCATCATGCGGAAGGCGTTGACCTGATGCCTGCAGATATTCAGCTATCCGGTATGGAAGTATCTCTGGTGAATGTGATCAGCCGGGAGACAGTTCTGCGACAGTATCTGGATACAGTGAAAAGTCAGTATACGCATATTTTGATTGACTGCCAGCCATCACTCGGGATGCTCACAGTTAATGCGTTGGCGGCAGCTACGCGCATAAACGTGCCTGTCCAGGCTGAATATCTTCCGGCTAAAGGATTGGAACAGCTTTTACAAACAGTCGGTAAGGTTAGACGACAGATTAACCCGACATTACAAATTGATGGGATTCTGCTGACTATGGTAGATAAACGGACTAATTTTGAGAGAGAAACGGCGTCACTGATCAGGGACACTTACGGAAGAAAAATTAATGTATTTAAAACGGAAATTCCGTTTTCCGTAAAAGCAAAAGAAGCAACTGCAGCAGGTATGAGTATCTATGCTTACGACCCAAAAGGAAAAGTGGCGGGAGCGTACATGGAATTGACGAAAGAGGTGTTGAATCTTGAAAAGCAGCGCGAAAAACATAAAACTTGCGTCCGTCGATGACCTTTTTAAGACAGACGAAGGACGGGCGGATGATGAAAGGGAACGTGTGCAGGAGATTGCGATTTCTGAATTGCATCCCTTTAAAGATCATCCTTTTAAGGTTTTAGATGATGAAAAAATGATGGAGACAGTTGAGAGCATACAGCAATACGGCGTTCTAGTCCCGATTATCGCAAGGCCATCGCCGGAAGGAGGATATGAGATTGTTTCTGGACATCGCCGGCATAGAGCTTGTGAACTGGCAGGAAAAGAGACAATGCCTGTGATTGTGCGTGAATTGGATGATGATGAAGCGATTTTGCTTATGGTGGATAGCAATCTGCAAAGAGAAACAATACTTCCGAGTGAGAGAGCATTCGCTTTTAAGATGAAGCTGGATGCGATTAAACATCAGGGAACAAGGTCAGATTTAACTTCTACGCAAGTTGCGCAGAAGTTGTCTGTGCAAAAAGTAGGGGATGAGGCTGGAGTCAGTAAAGATACGGTACGCCGTTTTATCCGTCTGACAGAACTAATCCCTCCGCTCTTGGATATGGTGGATGAAAAGAAGATTGCTTTTAACCCGGCATATGAGCTGTCGTTCCTGAAACCAAAAGAACAGGAAATGCTGATTGAAACTATGGATTATGAGCAGGCAACACCTTCGCTTTCTCAGGCACAGCGTTTGAAGCAGTTTAGCCAGGATGGACGTTTAACGGAAGATTCTATGCTTGCGATTATGTCCGAGGAAAAGAAGCCGGTTCAGGACAGAGTAATGTTTACTTCGGATGTCCTGAGAAAGTATTTCCCGAAGGATTATACGCCGAGAAAGATGGAGGAAACGATTATCCAGCTTTTGGAACAGTGGAAACAAAGGCGGCAGATGCAACAGGAACAGCAGCGGAAAAAACGTAATTCCCGATGAATTATTTGCACAACTATTTTTTAGCTGTCGTGATGAATTCGTTTGAGCTGGAGCCGGATACCGCTGTTTTCGATTTTGGCTGCAGCCTTATGAAACAGAAAAGTATGAACATTTAGAGCAAACCACAGGAGAACAGAAAGGAGATTTTACTATGCGCTATACAACTTACAATACTATAAATAACAGAGACAACAATGAAATTTTATTCAGGGATGCGGAGCATGAACGGTTCTGCCTGCAATCGTTGGAAAAGTGCAGATGGTGTGATGTATACCACGAAGCACTGGTGTACTGCCTGGGCATTGATCGGGATACGCGGGAACACATAGACCGTATTTATGATTTTAGAAGCGGCGATGTTAAGCCGGAATGTTTACATGAGGGCTGGAAGACAAGCGGCAGTATGAGAACGGTCCGGATGGCATTTAACCTCTATTGTAACGGAACACCGAGTGTGTACGGCATCAAGAACTTGAAAGACAAGTTGCGTGAGTGTGCTGAGTATTCTGTGAGCGATTTGTTCTGCTGTGGCTATGCGAAATACTTTTGGGAAGCAGTGAAAATCCGCTATCCGGAATATTGTGGCTGAGCGGAGGGAGAACGAATTAATTGGGTGTGGCCTGTATTTCAGATGCAGACCGCGCTCACTCCAAAGATAACAAGACAAGACTCTTGAAAGAAATGGAGAAGTGATATGGAGAATAAATTCGAGTTTGATTATTTCCACGAGTATGAATCTGAGCAGTTCTCCTTTTACCGTATTCCAAAGCTGCTGTTTACGGATGAATATTTCAAGAAACTGTCCTGTGACGCGAAAGTGCTGTATGGGCTGATGCTGGATCGGATGTGCCTTTCCCTGAAAAATCACTGGGTGGACAGTGAAAAGCGGGTCTATATCATTTTCACGATTGAACAGGTGGCGGAATACATGAATTGCGGGCGGGATAAGGCGATGAAGATTCTTGCGGAACTGGATACGAAAAAGGGGATTGGTCTGATTGACCGTGTGAAACAGGGATTTGGGAAACCGGATGCGATCTATGTGAAGAACTTTATCACAAAGTCAAAGCAGCAGCCGGGAGATTCTGAGCCGAGGAGTGGAGAAGAATCGGATGTAAATCCGGAGAGTGGAGGGGAACAGCCGAAGCAGAGGGAAGGTGAGAGGGCAGGATGTGCTGAAAGTAAAAAGGCAAAGGCAGAAAGAAATTATGGCGCGGATTCTGAACAAAAGAATCGCAGGACTGATCAGTACAGTGGTGTGGACGACATGAATGAAAAAGCAGCAGATGGTTTCTGGGATAAAGCGGAAGAGAGTCTTGCAGATGCGGTTTTGCACGAATGTGAATCCGCCGGTGATTCAGAGAAAGGAGTAATGGGTGGTTCTGGAAGTGGTTTTACCAGAGTCAGTGGATACCCAATTCTTGGAGCTGGCGAAGCGGATTTACCGCAGTCGGAATCCCCAATTTATCGCAGTCGGGAAAGCCGATTTGTCGAGGTCGAAGAAACCGACTTCATGCAGTCGGAATCTCCGACTTCCAGAGGTCGGGAAAGTCCACCTGTTACCGTCGGAAAAACCGACCCTAATTATACTGATATTAATAATACTGATATGAGTGATACTGATCTGATCAATCAATCAACACGTGCGCGTGCGCGTACGCGCGCGGAGCCGGTGCCGGATGGGATTGATGAGATGGATCAGATGGATGTGATAACGACCTACACAAACATCATCAAAAAGAATATCGAGTATGACACGCTGATTTTTGATGCCAAATCAGATTCTGACAGGATGCAGATTGACATGATTGTATCACTGATGGCAGAGACGATTGCAGCGAAACGTGAGACGGTGACGATTGCGAAAGCAGAATACCCATATCCGTATGTGGTGAACAAACTGCTGCGTGTAGGACAGAACCATGTCCAGTACATACTGTGGTGCCTGAGTAAGCAGACGGGCAAGATCTGGAACATCAAGGCGTATGTGCTTGCCTGCATCTTTAACGCGCCAACGACGATAGACGCATATTATCAGGCGGAGGTAAGTCATGACATGTATGGACAGTCAAATACTCCGGTGTAAGCATATGGGCATCGTGGTTGTTACGGGCTATTTGACCCTCATGGAAATCAAGTGCAGCGAATGTACCGCTGAAGGAATAACTGCAATGCCTGAGCGGCGTTGCGCTGAGGAATGTGGATACGAACGGAGGAAGAAGATGAAGAACGGGAAGAAACCGACAAGGGAATACAGGGGAATTATGAAAAAGCATGGGTTGAATCCGGACAGCTGGCTGGTGGTAAAGAATCTGCCGGACAGCATCCTGGTTGTGAGCCGGATCTCGCTCCATTCCGGGAAAAAGCCGGATTATAAAATATTGCCGAGGATGTAATTTTGGGATTGGTCAGCACAGACAGTGGGATTGGTGGTTAAGATGCTTTTTTTGGACTTTGAACCGATGGATGAGGGGGACATGGTGGAATACCTGGGGGAAATGGAAGGCCTGGAGACGAGAATGCAGGGGATGCTGAAAGAGGAATTTGCGAGGCTCGAATCGTTTGAAGAGTGCATCTGGCGCAAATCTCTGCGTGGGAGTAACCCGGAAGAATACCCTGGGGGAGATCCTCCGGGGAGAAATGCGGATACGATCTACAACATCCTCGTTTCCGTGGAGCGTGATCTGGAACAGCAGGGAAATGAGATCGCACAGCAGATACTCAGGATCTCAAAAGGACAGGAGAAGCTGAACTATGTGAGATTCTGTATCCGCTCCCTGCCGGCAGAGCAGGCTGAGCTGATTTCGCATGTGTATGTGAAACGGGAAGGGCAGACAGTTTACGCAGCAGAAAAACACTACAGCAAGTCGATGATATGCCGCAGAACGAAAGCAGCACTGGAGAATCTGCTGGTTTTGTATAATCGCCGGTTTGCGCGGAAAAAGAAGACAGATAAAGAATGATCCGCTTACGGGTCAGGAACCGGAAGGGGGAATCGAATTGTCGGAAGCAAGAGATTATCAGGAGGAATGCCTGGAAACACTGGATGGGCTTGAAAACGGAGCCTATCTGGTGGTCATGGCAACTGGGCTTGGGAAGACCTGGGTATTTACGCATGTCAGGCGGCGCGGGAGGGTGCTGATCCTTTCCCACCGGGAGGAGCTTGTCCATCAGCCGGAAAAGTATTACGCAGAGCAGGGATGCAGCTTTGGCGTCGAACAGGCAAAAGAATTTTCGGATGGGGAGGAGGTGGTTTCTGCCAGTGTACAGACACTGGTGCGGAGACTGGACAGGTTTCAGCCGGATGATTTTGATCTGCTCATCACAGACGAGGCACACCATAGCGTAGCTCCGGTTTACCGAAAAATCTATGATTATTTTCATCCACGCCTCCACCTGGGTTTTACAGCTACGCCGAATCGGGCAGACAGCGTAAAGCTGGGGAACATTTACTCGAAGGTTGTGTTTCAGCGGGACATCAAATGGGGAATTCAAAACGGCTGGCTTACCAATATCCGCTGTGAACGAATAGATATCGGCTATAACATCTGTGACGCCCGAACGACCGCTGGGGATTTTAACCAGGGGGACATTGAGGTTGCTGTCGATATCCGGGAATGTAATGAGGTGATTGCAGACATTTACCGGAAAAAGGCGGTCGGGCCGACCATTATTTTTGCGGCATCCGTAAACCATGCCCGCCGGCTGCAGGAACTGATCCCCGAGGCGGAGGTGGTGACAGCGGAAACGGAAAACCGGCGGGACTGCCTGAAACGGTTTGAAGAAGGCAAAACACCTGTGCTGATCAACTGCATGGTTCTGACGGAAGGGACTGACCTGCCTATGGTGAGGACGATCATTATCTGCAGGCCGACAAGAAGCGCGGCGGTCTATGTGCAGATGGTGGGAAGGGGACTCCGCCTGTATCCGGGCAAGGAAGAATTACTGCTGATTGATTGTGTGGGAGCGACAAGGATGCCGATCTGCTCGGCTCCCATACTTTTCGGCCTGGACCCGGAGAAAGTGGGAGACAATGACAGATTTAACGGCAAATTGATTACGGAACTGCAGGAAGAAGCAGAGCAGATGGAGGCAGCTGATTTTACGAATCCGGATGCGTGGAGGGTAAACGCTGAGCTGGTTGACCTCTTTGAGAAAAATGGGAACTATGATACCCATGGCGTGGATTACACAGTCTGCGCAAATGGGAATTTTATCTGTTCTATTGGTGACGGCATACGCGCGATTGTGACACCGGAAGATATCACCGGCAATTCGAGTGTATTCCTGAGAAGGAAACAGGGCGACCTGTATGCGAAAAGAGATATTCCTGTGCAGGATGCGTTTGATGATATGTATGAGATTCTGAGTAGCTCCTTTGCCGCAAAAAGGCATCTGTGGGATGCGGATCGATGCAGAAACTGGGGAAAGCAGCTTGCAACAGAAAAGCAGAAAGCGTTTATCCAGGGGCTGTTTGATGAAGATTTCCTGAGTGAAATCGATTTTGCGAGTCTTACCAAAAACCAGGCTTCCCGCCTGATCGATCGCGGACTGGAAGAACAGAGGAGCAGAAGAGGATAAAAGGCAATAGGGGAATCGCCTATGGGATATAGAATGGCGGTTTCCCCGGTAAAAAAAGTGTAAGTACGAAAGGACTGAACTTTATGAGAAAAACTGAATTGATCTGTGGGATCGGCGCAGTTGCGCTTGTAGTAGTGGGAATTGTAATAGCTGTGCGGGTGTACCTTGGATACCAGAAAGGCAGGGACAGCTATGATGATATTGAGTCTGCGTTTACCAGTGTCGCTGATGGGCAGCTCGATGAATCAGACAAATCAGAAGACGATGATTTGAAACCAGGGGCGGGGGATAGAGAAGACGAATATGAGTCAGATGCAAAAATGAATGATTTGACGGAAAGCCTTCCGGATGATGCGCCGGAGCGGATCACGATCGATTGGGATTCGCTGGCGGACACTTATGAAGACTGTATTGCCTGGATTCACATCCCTGCTGTAGAGATTTCCTATCCGGTGATGCAGTCAGAGGATAATGATTATTATCTCCATCGGGCACCGGATGGCAGTTATCTTTATGCCGGGAGTATCTTTATGGATTACCAAAATCATGCAGATTTAGAGGATTACAATACGGTTATTTATGGTCACAATATGAGGGATGGGAGTATGTTCGCGAAGTTGAAAAAGTTTCGTGATTCAGAAGTGATGGTTCTGTGCCCATACATTTGGATTTA
>JAJQHZ010000053.1 GCA_021199475.1 Lachnospiraceae bacterium | reverse complement strand
CTGTCTGCTCTCGATAAACTCATCCGTAACCATCACCAGAAACTGCCTGTCATCTGTATTTACCAGATAGAATTCCTTGTCAACATTCTTCACGCTGTTGATAAAATCCGGCACTCCGAAAAACGGACCTGTAAGCCCCAGTCCCCAGTCAATCGCTTTTTCGGCTTTCGTCAGAATCTGCTTCGCAAGCAGCGGCCAGATCCTGGCATCCGGATATTTCTCCACTACCACCATATCTTTCCTGCCGGTTTTTTGCGGCAGCCTGGGACAGCTTGCCTTTTTCTTATCATAATGATACTGGCTCAGATCAATTTTCTCTCTCATAACAGAAAAATCCAGCTTCTTTCCGTCATCCAGAAGATAATCGATACTGACATTCAGCAAGTCTGCAAGTTTCCGCAGATTTTCAATATCCGGCATACCTTTGTCAGACTCCCATTTTGTAATAGCCTGCCTGGATACCAGGATTTTTTCCGCCAGCTGCTGCTGTGTAAATCCCGCGCTTTTTCTTGCCTGAGCAATTTTTCCCCCAAGCGTTAATGGTTCGCCTCTGTTCTGTGTTTCCATAATATAGAACACCTCCGTAATAAAATCAGCTTCCGCTGTTGCTTCCACTATACGGCCAGACACAGCAAATCACAAGAAACGCCCGTTTTCCCGGATGCTACGCTCCGTAGCATGAAGCTTTCTGCCGTTAAATATGTAAATTTGCTTTTTCCCGCAAATTCTAACCACCACCGCTTCATATTCTTCTAAAACTTCCTTATATACGCTTGCTTCAATTCTTCTCCCGATATCCTAACGCTATTTCCAGCAGTTCCGCCGCCACCTGATAATCCTTGATTCGCATGAGATTGTCCCAGACATCCACCTTGCCAAGCAGGTTCATCCCGCCATGCCATACCAGCTCATCATCTATGACTGCAAAATGTTCTTCTACTTCCTTTTTAGTTGCAACCTCAATTCCTGCCTTTCGCAGCCGATCAACCAGTTCATAACAGATATTTGCACTTCCATATGCAACCTCTTCCGGATCCGTTGTAATGACAGTGATGTGAACGCCTGATTCCATCCGTTCTTTTGCCAGTAACAGTAGTCTGTCTATCCGATTCTGGCTTATGCCCGGGCTGGATATCACGATTGATTTTTCTGCCTCAACGATGTCCTGGTCGAATTTCTCCGTGTAATTTCTGGAATCGAAAATAGCATGCGTGACCTGCTTCTCTTTTGCTTCCCTTTCCCATATGGAAAATCCCAGTTTTTTATAAGTTCGGAGCCTTTTCGCGTACATCCTGTCAAAGTAATGCATATGGGAATCTATATAATCGTAAACATAAACAGCATCTTTCCCTTCATAATCACGATTCAGGCGCCCAACATACTGTTCAAGCCGCCCCTCATAAGACACCGGGGCAGCAAGCATAAGTACATCCAGCCTCGGGAAATCAAACCCTTCTCCAATTTTCTGTCCAGTCGCCACTAGTATCAGGCTCTCATTCCTGGGGATTTCTTTCAGGCGGTTCCTGATTTCCGTATTCTCCTTATCGGTATTACCGCCGTAAAGCAAAAGCACATGATCTGCAAAGGAGAGCAGATTATCATGCAGGAGCTTTGCCTGCTCTTTAAATCGGGTCAGGATAACAGGATTATGGTTCTTTGCAATGCATTCTTTCACATCATTGATAATCATCTCATTGCGAACTTTACTTTCGCTGATTAAGGCATATGCCTTACTGATGTTTTCCCTGGTTTCTGAGGTATCCACGACTCTGGTATATCTTGGGATGAAAAAATGCCCAATCCCCTGCTCCTCTGCCCTCTCCAATGCCGTAAACTTATGCCTGATTGGTCCGAGCATCATGACAATTATTTTGTCCATTTTGTCTCCTCGTTTCGGAGTCGCGGAAACACCATAGACGTATTTTGCATTTACCTTCTGAAGAAGCTCCATAGATGTTGTGCTTGCCACATGATGGCATTCATCCACAATTACCATTCCGTAGGTGTTTATGCGTTCGTTAAATTTCCCTTTGCTGTACATTGATCCGACCATCGCCACATCAATGATGCCCGTCAATGTATTCTTGCTCCCATGTAGGATGCCGATTGCACTGATGCGCTTTTTCGCTCTTCCAGTCTTCGTTTTGTATTCCGGGGGTTCTTCCCTGATTTCCAGAAATTTTTCCAACTCAGACACCCACTGTTCCAGCAGATCTTTACTCCGCAAAAGGATCAACGTGTTGACTTTCCTTTCCGCAATCAGATAACTGCATACCACTGTCTTGCCAAATGCCGTTGCCGCGCTCAACACGCCGTCCGTGTAGGAAAGCAGACTTTCCGCCGCGAGCTGCTGCCGGAGCCTCAAATCTCCCTTGAAAGAAACACGGATTGGCCTTCCAACTTCCCTTTGATCTGAAATATCTACCGCTATATCTGCCTTACGGCATTCATCCACAATCTGCTCTCGCAAACCTCTCGGAACCTGTATGTATCCGTCCACATCCTTCCCCAAATACACCGCACTGAAATTGTAATAATTAGAATACCCAAGCCTTTTATTCTTATAAAATTCCGGATTATCGAAAGCAGCAAGGCTCCTTATTTGGTTCTGTATCCTTGGCATCAGGTTAAGCGTATCAATGTATACTCCATTGCTTAATACCAGATGCATTTTTCCGGTGACGTCTGATGAATGAAATTCACATTTCTTCTTCCATGGTTTGGGACGGATAGTCTGATCTGCCGAGTTGACAAATATACCCTTCGATTCTGCAATCTCAGCGTTCCATTTCGCCATGCAGCTTTCCACATCTTCCAGGCTGAGTCTCTCTACCCTATTCAGCAGGATATCCCATTGATTCGGATACGCATTCCAATTTTCATCCACGAATGCACTGTTTCCATTCTTAAGCGCCTGTCCCTGCAGCGGCAATGCAATCAGATTTCCGATACTGCTTGCCACATCCTGTGAAGGGTACATGCGGTCATAATAATGGAAAGTCTTTAGATTAATCGAAGATGAGCCTCTGTCAAGAAGGAGAAAGCCGAAGTTTCTTACCACAGCGGCCGGAATTGCTTTATTAAAAAATATCCAGACATGCGCCCCTCTTCCTGACCTTGAACGCTCTACCAGCGGGCAGATTCCGTTCATCTCACATATCTTCCTGAGAGCATCCACCTCTTTATGCCATTCATTGTCCGTATTAGCAAAATCAGATACCTCAGCTCCTTTCTCGTGGTTGTCAAAATCAAACACGAGGAACCGGCAGGTTCCATCCGGCAGTAGAGGATACACTCCGATAACATCCGATCCATCTTCCTTATAGCCCAGCAGATGTGCGGTGATGTTCCTTAATTGAATCCTTTTCCACTTCTTATAGGCACAATTCTCACAGTTATGCTTTTCCCCACGCTTCCATGGGCAAAGTCTATCATTCCAGCGGTTCTCACACTGGGGAAAATATCCGCCTTTCCTGCCGCGCTTTGCATATACATCTTGCCTTCCCCAGAATACAGCAAAGAACCTGTTTGCCATCTTATCTGAAATATACTTAGGATGTATAATCCGGCCGCCCTGATCCGGGTCATATTCTTGTGCATGATCCATCGTCTCCTCAAAGGGATCGATGTCTTCATACGGAATATTTTCTTTGTCCAGCTTCTCTTTCAGGAGACGATTCTCGAATTCAAGAAGACGTACTATACGCCTTAAAGATTCTGTATCGTATGCTTCTATATTCATTCGTTCACCAACTGTTCATCACATTAAACCAACATGTCTGTTTCGCAGGCCAGACCACAATCCTCCAATATTTTCCCAACGATCTCATGTATCGCCAGGGATGGGTTTTCCTTGTAATACTTATATCCCTTATATTCACACAGCCGGTATCCGTTATCCCGGTTTCTTTCCATTATGGCATCTGCCCTTGCTATGGCAGTCCGCACATTATCCAAAGAAAGCTTTCTCAGGCACCTTTTGAAATTATCCTCATGTTTGTATTCATCCATACTTTCAAACTTCTCATCATATGCGCGGTTCAGCGCGTTTATATAATTCTTCCTGTGAGCCTGTACTCCGTTACAGGCTATTCTATGCAGAATAATCCATAAATCAAAAGTCAGATTCGTATACCCAAATTTATATGAAATCTGTTTTCCAAGGCTTGATGCCGCCTTCATATTATCCATTGTCTCTATAAACTGTCTTACATGGATAGGCTCATCACTTTCGTAATCGGACAGGTGCCATATTTCTGTTTTCCCGGTTACTGCCAGCGATTTTGCTCTCTTTAGCGGATTCTTCTGTACCAGAACATCAAACGACACCTTATAGTCCGAGTCTGCACATTCATTAATCCTGTCTCTCAGCCAATCCAGATACCATTTTTCCGTTTCTCCTTCAACAGTAAAGTAATACTTTTTAATGGCTTTCCTCTTTATCACGGCTCCGCCTCGCTTTCCCGATTCATAAGCTCCTCAAAAATCGGAGTAAAGTCTATATCTTTAATTGCGCCATATTCACTGACAAAATAATGCTGCATATAGTCATCATGCATCCGGACTCCCTTATCGCCAGTCGTACCGAAATCCGACAGAGCATAAAGGACGCTGAGGTGCGTGTCATCATCTCGCTCCACAAACTTAATCTCATCCCTCCTGAGAAGGTTTGAATTAAGGAATATCGGATTATGCGTATTAAATATCAGCTGCGCGTGATGGACGTTGATGTCATCATTATGAAATATATTAATGATGTTCATAAGCGCCATCGGATGGATGGAGGCGTCAAATTCATCCACGATTAAAGTCCCCCCCGTCAGGATTGCTTTTATCACCAATGGAAAAATCGTAATGAATCGGATGGTTCCATAGGATTCAAACAGTTCTGCCGCCATTGTTGTAATTTTCCGGTTCTCCTCATCCTTGAAAATAGAGCACAGCTTTGCGCCCGAATCATCGTCGCCTGTAACATATCCGATTGCGTTGGAATTGATACCAAACAGCTCTGCCGCCTGATTGGTCGTCTTCTCGATATATACCGTTGGCTTCTGCGGGTCAGAAAACCGCTTAATCAGCTGCAGGGAATCCGCCCTGCAGATAACCATGAACTTATTGGCAAACCATCCCGATATCATCTTCACCAGTTCCTGCGAATACAGCAACTTAAAACCGTTCATAAGGAACAACTCTTCCGGGTTCAGACTGTCCTTCGCTATCTGGTTCATCCTGTCCATATTGGAATCCACGGAGGGTGACAAGTATTTCTCAATCTCGTTCAGGTTCCCCATCTCCAGATCCTCGCCTCTGTTGAAAATCACTGACTCGTTAATGCATAAAGTTTCACGAATGATTTTCCTGTCATGCTTATAATCTAAAAATCCACCAATGTCCAGAACAATTTCATATCCTATCAAAAGGTTATTCTCCATAAAAGTAATGCCAAATTCTACCGGCTGTGCCGATGAAAGTGTATTATTCGGTATAAGTTCCAATGACTCTGCCGCAGGATTAAGCGAACCCTGTTGTTCCATATTTCGTATATGGCCTCTGAGGACAATGGAACGCAGCGTATCCATTGCACCGATTACATTCGATTTTCCTGATGCGTTGGGTCCATAAATAACCGAGGAACTCAAGCTCTTGATTATTCTTTTTTTGAATTTTATAATGCCCAGACTATAATCAAGTCCCTTCTGCTTAGGAGCAGCTTCCATGGAAAACACCGCCTCCTCCGCAAATGATTTGTAGTTTTTCATTCTAAACTGCAACAGCATATTTGTTTCCTCCATTCTGCAATTATTTTGCAAAATCTCATTTAAATTATATCTGTATATGTTTAAGATGTCAACGATGCGTTTCTTCATTTTGCACATTTTTTGCAAAATTTTTATAGTTTTTTCTACATATACGGCAATTCCCCGCCCATTTCATTTTCTGTTATTTCTTCACAATCAGATTATACCTTTCCGCCGCCATCCGCTTTGCCTCATCATCCGGCAGCGTCATCCCGTAATCCAGAATCTCTTTTCGTTCCTTCACGGCATCGCCTTGATAAATTCAAAACCGGTTGCCAAACTCCGTAAAATACGATACTATCTTTCTGTTATCCGAATCAGCAGATTACCTGTTTTCCATATTACTCGCAGCAAAAATCAGCTGCTCGTTAACTTACGAAGTTCGCTCCCGCAAGCGCGGCGAACTTCTTGTAAGTTATATTATACAGAGCGAGGGAACGCTTATGGCATTGTACGCAATCGGGGATTTTCACCTTTCCTTCCAGTCCGATAAATTCATGGATAAATTCGGAAGTGTCTGGAGGCGTCATGAGGAGAAGATTCAGAAAAACTGCAGCAAATTGATTCGCCCGGAGGATACGCTCGTGATCACCGGTGACCATTCCTGGGGCAGGAAGATGGAGGAATGCCGCGAGGATCTCTCTTTCATCGAAGCGCTGCCGGGGCGGAAGATTTTGCTGCGGGGCAATCACGATATGTTCTGGGACGCGAAAAAGACCGAGCGGCTGAACCGGGAATTTCAGGGGCGGCTTTTGTTTTTGCAGAATAATTATTATTCCTACGGGGACTATGCTCTGGTGGGAACAAAAGGATACACATTTGAAGGTCCTTTTTATCTGGACCGCAGAGGCCGGATTGTCGGCTGGGATGAAGAGAAGGAGTTGCACGCCAAAAAACTGGTCGAGCGGGAACTGGAACGGCTGCAGCTGTCCTTCGATGCGGCCGTTGCGGATGGCTATCAGAAATTCATCCTGTTTCTGCACTATCCGCCCACCAACGTGATGGAAACAGACAGCCCGTTTACACAGATGGCGGAGCGCTATCATGCGGCGCATGTCGTGTATTCTCACTGCCACGGTGAAAGCCACTTTCATGACAGCATCCGCGGCGACTATCACGGCATAACCTATCATCTGGTTTCCGGGGATTTTCTGAACTTCCGTCCGGAACGGATTTTATAATAATAGTAAAAAGGCCGCAGTGCAAAATCCATTACCGCCGCGGCCCGGTATAATCCCGCCTTGCCCTCTTTTTCACAAAATAGTTCAGGATCCCGCCGATAATGATAATAGCGGCGGCCATCACCAGCACACGCTTCGCCGCTTCCTGCGGAAGGCTGCTTTTGCTGCCGAGCGATTCGGAGTAAAAGTGCATCACGTATTCGATCTCGTGCGGCGTTCCCATCGCAAGCGTGTCAGCGGTCACCGTGATATCCGCATCCAGCTCTGACACAGGAATGACAAACACGGAATTTGCCCCTTCCTCGCTCTGATTCAGATATTTTTCGCCACCGACCAGCATATAATCATAATTCGAGCTGCTCCATGTGATGCGGGCATAGCACTCGCCATCCTCTACAGTCAGAAGTGTAGGCGATTCTATGCTTGCTTTTCCGCTTCCGCCGGTCATGGTGACCTCCACCGCGTATTCACCGTCCTCCAGCGCCTCCGCTGCCCGCACCGGCACAGACGCCCAAAAGATAAAAAGCACAGACAAAATCAGCAGGCAGAAAAAAGCCAACCGTCCCGATAAGTTTAATTTCCCGCAAAAAGCCCCGTCAGCCTGATGATTTCTCCGCATTTTCATCCTGGTTTCGTGATTCCTTTCATTATATTTGCTTCGTTCCTTCATCGTTTTTTCGCAAAATCTTCTATGCAAGCTTCTGCTTACAGACTGCTTGCCACAGGTTCCCGTTTACAGTTTCCCCAGCCCTCTGTTTTTCAGTTCTCTTTTTCAGTTCACTGTTTGCAGTTTTTCCGTCCCTGTGTATATTTTCTTCGATTACAGATTCTTCTTCCGATAAAGGAACCAGGACGTCGCCGCCCCGAATATGATCAGATAGACCATCAGCACGAGGATTCCCGTATACGACCAGGCTTCTCCGGCTGCGATGCTGCGCAGCATGCTGCTTGTCTGCGACAATGGCAAAATCCCGATTACCTGGCGCAGCCCGCCAGGCATGCTTTCGGTCGAAAAAAATGTGTTGCACAAGTAGGACATCGGCATAATCACATAACTGGAAAACCGCGGCACATCCGCGTGATTTTTCGCGTAAAACGATACGACCAGTCCAATCGTGGAAAAGACAGCCCCGTTTAAAAACATAATCAGAAAAGACCAGCCGTTAAACCGCAGGTTTGTTCCGATCGGCAGCACCAGAAGGATGATCACACTGCCCGCGTACACGCCGCGCAGACTGCCGCCGATCACCTGGCCGACTACAAACTGCCACAGAGGTGTCGGAGAAATCATGACCTGATCAAACGCTTTTTCATACAGACGCTGTACATTCATATTCTGTGCGATCGCGTTGAAGCTCCCGTTCATGGTCGTCAGCGCAACCACGCCCGGGATCAGGAATTCCAGATAGGACTCTCCGTGTGAGAAGGTCTGCACACCCAGGCCGAATACCAGAATATACATCAGCGGCGCGATCATTGCCGACAGTGTAATTTTATAAAAATCCCGGCGGAATTCCACCCATTTTTCCCACAATACTGTTATAATTCCCATTCTGATCTGCTTTCCGTTGTATTTTCCACTGCCATTTCTACTATTGTCTGCATCCCTTCGGATGCCTCCTGATCCTCAGCCCGAGGCCCGGCGCACGAACACATCCTCGAGCGTCGTATTCCGCAGCGCGGACTCCCCGCCAAGCTGGGAAAGATACGCGATTGCATCCTCCCGTTTGTCAAAAAAGCGGCTTTCTATTCCTTCCGCTGTCGTCTGGTCCACCGCGTAACGGCCAAGCCCGTCAATCATATGTCTGGGCGTGTCCGTCTCCTCCAGCTTTCCCTCGAGCAGCAGGGCAACCCTGCCGCAGAGACTTTCCGCCTCCTCCATGTAGTGGGTCGTCAGAAGAATCGTCAGGTTCTGCCCGTTCAGCTTTTTCAGAAGATTCCACATCTGCCGCCGCGCCAGTGCGTCCATGCCCGCGGTCGGCTCGTCCAAAAGCAGGATCTCCGGCTCGGTCAGAAGGGCGCGGCACACCATCAGCTTGCGCTTCATGCCGCCGGAGAGCTTGCGCACCGTGCGTCTGCGGTAGTCGATCAGACCGCAAAATTCCAGCAGCTCCTCCGAGCGCTCCCGTATCTTCTTCTTTGGCATATAATACAGGCGGCCCTGATACTCCATGATTTCATCCATCGTCATGTCCTGCCGCATGGAATATTCCTGCGTAATCAGACTGATTTTCCGCTTCAGCCGCGCGTTCTGGCGGGTCAGGCGCTCCCCGTCCACCAGGACCTCTCCCTCGCTTGGCAAAAGCAAGGTCGAAATCATACCGATCGTCGTCGTTTTCCCGGCGCCGTTCGGCCCCAGCAGTCCAAAAAATTCGCCCGTATCAATCCGAAGATTCAGGTGGTCGACCGCTGTAAATTCATCGTATTTTTTCGTCAGATTTCTCAGTTCAATCATAAGCTTCATCCCACGCAGATTTATCCGGTGATATGGCTGCGATGCTTCTGCGTTTTCCTTAAAGCGTTTCAATCAGGACAACTCTCAGCATTTTCCCTAAAGCACTTCAATCAGGACAACTAACTCTCTGTGCCTTCCCTGATTACAATAACCGAATAATAGCTGGGCTGATCCGGGATCTCTTCGACATTCATGTAGCATCGTTCATTGTCCATCCCGCAGTTTTCAATCATCATACCCTTCAGATTCTTTTTCCGCAGGGTCTCCTTTACAATCGGCATCTTGGACGCTGCCTTCATCAGAACCTTCGTCCCCGGCAGCTCCAGTGCATCTTCAATCTCGTAGGTGGATGGAATGATGTGAAGCTGCTCCGAGCGATCCGCCAGGCTGTCGCCAAGCTTCGCGCTCACCGCACAAAAGGACGGCACACCATTGATAATTTCCGCCTGATAACCGCGATTTCTCACGATCCGGTGAACATAAATATACGTACAGTAAATGGTCGGATCTCCCAACGTCAGATACGCGACATCCTTCCCCTGTTCCAGATATTCGATAATCTGCTCCGCCGCCTTCTCATAAGCCGCGTTCAATACCGCCTTATCCTTTGTCATCGGCGTCACCAGATTCAGACATTCCTTCTCATCCAGTCCTTTTACAATACCGGCCGCAATCTTATAGCTCACCGCGGATTCCCTGCCATCCGCAGGAACTGCCAGTACCGGGCAGTTCTCGATGGTCTCCACCGCCAGATATGTCATCAGCTTCGGGTCGCCCGGTCCCACGCCAATCCCATACAATTTTCCCTTCATGTCATTTGTTCCTTCCCGTCCATTCATCCATCCGTTTTGCCTGCAAATCCGCTCGCAAAATCGGTAATCTTTATCATACGCCATCCGAAAAACCGTGTCAATTCCGAGGCTGCTTTTCACCAGTGACAGAATCTAATTGGCTGTCATGTTCCAATGAAATTTTTTTATATACTTGAAATATGGTTTAGGGCTGATTATAATGGAAAATTGTGTGAATTGCAAGAAGGGAGTAAGGTTTATGAGCAACGAGGAGAATAAATATTCAAGCAGCACTATACATAATCATGCAGGAGAAAATCCAGACAAAAAACCGGACATGGTTATAAATAAGGAGCAGCATCATAAGGCAAAAAAAGATTCCGTCAAAAGCCGAAACCGGGATCTCACCGTCGGCGATCCGGGAACGGTTCTCTGGCAGTTCTGTCTGCCCTTGTTTGGCAGCATTATTTTTCAGCAGCTGTATAATATTGCCGACAGTCTCGTAGCCGGCAAATTCATCGGCGAAAACGCGCTGGCCGCGGTCGGAAACAGCTATGAGGTGACGCTGATTTTTATCGCGTTCGCGTTCGGCTGCAACATGGGCTGTTCGGTCATCGTATCGCAGCTGTTCGGCGCACATGACTATAAAAATATGAAGACCGCGGTATCGACCGCCTGGATCGCCAGCGCGGTTCTCTGCGTTCTTTTAATGGTGATCGGACTTTTCGGCTGCGGCGCCCTGCTCCGCCTGATCCACACACCGGACGAGGTGCTCGCCGATTCCAGACTCTATCTGAATATTTACATCTGGGGACTGCCGTTTGTATTCTTTTACAATATTTCGACCGGTATCTTTTCCGCGCTCGGGGATTCAAAGACGCCGTTCGTGTTTCTGGCAGCCTCCTCCACTTCCAACATCGCGGTGGACATCTTTTTTGTCACGGTCTTTCAGATGGGCGTTGCCGGTGTCGCCTGGGCGACCTTTCTCTGCCAGGGCGTCAGCTGCGTGCTGGCGGTCGTTGTGGTGGTGAAACGCATGAAAGCAATTCCCTGCGCGGAAAAGGCACCGCTCTTTTCCATGCCTCTTTTTAAAAAGATTGCGGTGGTTGCGGTGCCCAGCATTCTGCAGCAAAGCTTTATCTCGGTCGGAAATATTATGATTCAGAGTGTTATCAACAGCTTTGGCACCGGCGTCATGGCCGGATATTCCGCTGCCGTAAAGCTGAACAATCTCGTCATTACGTCGTTTACCACGCTGGGGAACGGAATTTCCAACTATACCGCCCAGAATATCGGTGCCGGAAAAACTCCGCGCGTAAAGGATGGCTTCCGGGCTGGCGTTAAAATGGTCTGGCTGATCAGCATTCCCCTGGCCCTGCTGTATTTCGTATTCGGAAAATATCTGCTGTACCTGTTCCTTGACAGCCCAACGGAAACTGCCCTGCAGACCGGCATCACCTACTTGCGGATTCTGTCGCCATTCTACTTTATCGTCTCCGTCAAGCTCGTCGCAGACGGAATCCTAAAGGGCGCGAGCATGATGACACGCTTCATGATTTCAACCTTTACAGACCTGATCCTCCGGGTCTCCCTCGCCATCCTGCTCTCGAAAACAATGCTCGGCGCAACCGGCATCTGGTGCGCATGGCCGGTCGGATGGGTCATCGGGACGCTGCTCTCTGTCCGGTTCTATTATGCAGGGTTTAGAAACAGATAATCAAAAAAATCTTAATCATCCAAAAGATTTTATTAAAATCACCCCAAACCTTCTGGCCGGGGTGATTCATTCTGTTTTTAATTACAGGGTTCTCCTGGCAAACTGGTACGACGGTTTCCATGAAGCACAGGTTCTCATTCGACCCGCTCACCTGCTTTTTTTGTTTTTTAAATCTGTCCGAATGGCCGCTCCTGCAATTAAAAGCACCAGAGCAACTACAGAAATCGCATATCCGATTATCGAAATAAATTCTCCGTTCATAGTTCCACCTCCACTCACCATCGTTGTACGTGAATAGTTTAACGGATTTATCCAAAATGCGATATCGGACATGCGTAAAGGAAATGTAAAATCTATGTAAGTGAGTCTCCAATCAATGGCCTTCTTTTGGAGTACACGGATGTGGATATGACCAATGACGTCAGAAGCAGACAAGATATGTTTTAACTCGAAATTCTCTTGAAATCCCCGATAAATTTTTGTATGATAAAAAGCTGATAATAGAAAAAATATCACCCCGGAGGAAGTTACCTATGTCCGATAAAAAAGAAATCTCATTTACAGAAGGACCCATCTTTGGCTCTCTGATCCGGTTCGCAGGACCGGTTCTGGGCGCGCTGATTCTGCAGGCCGCCTATGGAGCGGTGGACCTGCTTGTGGTCGGCCAGTTCGGCGATGCGGCAAGCATCTCCGCCGTCGGCACGGCGAGCAGCTTCATGCAGATGGTTACCTTTATCATCACAAGCCTGGCGATGGGCTCCACCGTACTGATCGGGCAGCATATCGGGGAGAAAAATCCAAAGGCGGCGGGCGACGCGGTCGGCACAACCATCGTCCTGTTCATCATTATCGGCATCGTCATGACCTTCGTGCTGGAAGCCTCAGCCGGAACAATCGTCCGGCTTCTGCAGGTACCGGACAACGCCGTGGGCAAAGCCATCCTGTATCTGCGCATCTGCTCCGGAGGCCTTCTGGTAATCATCACCTACAATGTCATCAGCGGTGTTCTGCGCGGCATTGGAAATGCAAATCTCCCATTTATTTTTGTCAGTATTGCCTGTGTAGTAAACATTGCCGCCGACCTGCTTCTGACCGGTCTGCTCGGCATGGATGTGGCAGGTGTCGCCATCGCCACCGTCTTTGCCCAGTTTGTTTCGGTGGTCATTTCCCTCGGTATCATCCGAAAACAGAAAATGCCAATTGAATTTACTCTAAAGCAATGCCGCATTCACCCGGTCGAGCTGAAAAAGATCCTGCACGTCGGGATTCCGATCGCGCTGCAGGAGACGCTGGGACAAATCTCATTTCTGGTGATTAACTCGATTGTAAACAGCATGGGACTGATGCCGTCTGCCGGATACGGCGTTGCTCAAAAGCTGGTTTCCTTTATCATGCTGATTCCGTCCTCCGTCATGCAGAGCGTCTCCGCATTCGTGGCGCAAAACATTGGCGCAGGGCAAAAAAAGAGAGCCCAGCGCGGCTATCTCACCGCGATGGGCACCGGAGTGTGCATTGGCGTGGTTGTATTTCTGGTAGGATTTTTCGGCGGTTCCACGCTTTCCTCTCTGTTCACCTCCGACGCGGAGGTCATCGCGGAGAGCGCCAGCTATCTGCGCGGATTCTGCTTCGACTGCATCCTGACCTGCATTATGTTCAGCACGAGCGGTTATTTCAACGGCTGCGGGAACAGCTTTCCGGTCATGCTCCAGGGCATCACCGCTGCCTTCTGTGTCCGCATCCCGGTGGCGCTTTTCATGGCGTCCCTGCCGGGCTCCTCGCTGTTCTACATCGGCCTGACGACGCCGATCTCCACGGTTTACGGGCTCCTGTTCTACGGAATCTGCTTCGCGTGGATGCGCCGAAAAAAATCGCCGGGCAGATAATTCATCCGCCGCGGCGACAGCCTTTTTTCTTCCAGAGAGCGCAGGTACCCGCAATAACTATTATCCACAGCAAAAAATCTCTGGATTCATGCTCTTTCATGTGCTCCCGCATACCTTCACAGGATCGATGCCTTACTTCCCGTCCTCCGCGATAAAATACTCAAAATCGAGCTGATTCATTGCAATTTCCGCGAGGTTTACACAGCTGTTGCCCATACGGTCAATGCAGTGCAGGATCCGCATGAACGGCGCGGTCAGGCTCTTCTTACATTTTCCCTCCGTGACACGCTTCATATGTGATTTTCGCATCTTGATATCCAGATCAAGCACCTCATCCTTGTGGCGGATGATTTTCTGCAGAGCCGCATCGTCCCCCTTCGCCAGAGCGTTCAAAGCATTCGTATACATCTTGTCAATCTGCTTCAGGCTCTCTTCGAGATCATGCATCGCTTCCTTCGAATAGCCATAGCCCTTATCCAGCTTTTCCTGTACTGCCTCAGCCATCTCCACAGAAAGGCTACCCATACGTTCTACATCGCTGAGCACGTACATCAGCTTTGCCGTCTCCGTCGCCTGCTGTTCTGTCAGCGCACCCGAAGAGAACAGATCTGCCAGATAATCATTAATCTCTCCCTGCAGGGACTCCATCGCAGTGCCATATTCCCGTACCTTTGCCAAAAGCTGCGTGTCCTCGCTTTTCACCGTGCGGCATACATCCTGCAGCATCGTCCTTGCCACTTCCCCGCAGTGGAGCGTTTCCTTCGCCACCAGCTTCAGAGCGGCTGCCGGCTGAGAAAGAACATTCTTGTCCAGAAACAGCGGCGTAGCCGGATCCACTTCCTCCATCTTCCCATCCGGAATAAGCTTCATCACCATCTTTACCATGAACCCAAGGAGCGGAATCCAGAGGATGGTCATCGTAATGTTAAAAATCGTGTGAGCATTCGCAATCTGCCTTGAAATCACATCCACCTCAGCGCCGCTTGGTGAAATATACTGGATAAAGGCCGCGTAGGGCTTTACAAACCAGATGAAAAGCACCGCGCCGGAAATATTAAACAGGGAGTGCGCGAGCGCGGTTCGCTTCGCGTCCTTCGACTGACCGATGGAGGCCAGAAGCGCCGTGATTGTCGTACCGATGTTGTCGCCAAGCAGAATCGGAATCGCACCGGCCAGACCCAGAATACTCGTCACGCCGTCCGCCCCCGCCTGGGAGGCAAAGTTCTGAAGCACGGCGATCGTCGCACTGCTGCTCTGCACCACCAATGTCATCAGCGTACCAACCAGAATACCCAGAACCGGAATATCTGCAACCTTCGCAATCATACTGGTAAACACCGGGCTGGAAGCCAACGGCTTCATCACATCTCCCATCGTTTCTATTCCGAGGAACAGCAGACCAAACGCAAACAGCGTAAGACCGATATTTTTCATCCGCTCTTTTTTGCAAACGAACGAAATGATAAATCCAACAAAAATAAATACATAAATATAATCGGTAATCTTAAACGCGATAATCTGTGCCGTGATCGTCGTTCCGATATTCGCGCCGAAAATAATCGAAATCGCCTGCGGCAGCGTCATCAGCCCGGCGCTGACAAAGCCAATCGCCATCACCGTCGTCGCGCTGCTGCTCTGGAGCACTGCCGTCACAAGCGCCCCCGCCAGTACGCCCAGCAGACGGTTTCTTGTCAGCAGCCCCAGAATCTGCTTCATCCGCTCTCCCGCGGCCTTCTGCAGGCACTCGCTCATCAGATTCATTCCAAAAATGAAAATCGCCAGTCCGCCAAACAGGCCAAAAATAATCTCAACTTTCTCGTTCATCGTTTTCTCCTTTGCTATAATACGGTGCCAGTTTAGCGTGTTTATGCGAAATGCGATATCGGGTATGCGTAAAGGGTATGTAAAATCTATGTAAAGACAATTCCGGCTGTACACCGGTTTTACAGACTCCACTAAAAAGATCATAGTAAATATGCTTCTGCCTGTTTTTAAACATTTTTAGACAAATACCGGCAATTGTCCAATCAGCATTCGCAGGTATCCTATTGATTTTTATCATTTGATATGATATTTTGTATCCGTTCACAAAAGTTTCATAGCTATCAGAAACTTAAGAATCATTTATTTCGCAAAATGGCAAACGTTTGATCTTGGTTTATCTGGGTTATGAACAGGACGCACGAAAAATCTGCGGTATTTAGTAATATACCCTTTGGCTGCTCAGACCTCAGACATATGGCAGTTCAGGAATCGATACGTTTACAAATGTGGGAAACCCGTTGGTGGGAGGGAAAAATGGAAACAAAGAGAACGAATAATCACTATCTCCGGCTGATGCTGGCGCTTTTCGGCGCTGCGGCACTCGCCATTCTTCTGTTTTTCATTGTATTTCGTTTCAGTGGAATTAAAAGTACAGCCAAAACACTGGTCAATGTGCTGATGCCATTCATCATCGGTGCGGTTCTGGCCTACATCCTGAAGCCAAGCTGCAATTTTATTGAAGAAAAGCTTACCAATTTTTTCAGTAAACAATCGAGCAGGGAAGCTTCCTCCCCTGCTCGCACGCGCCGGCCGCGAGCGGCAAAGCCGCAAAGCTCATTGCGCTGCCGTGCGCATAAAAACGCCCCGATGAAGCTGGTTCCGGGGCTCAGTGTACTGATTACGATGGTCCTTGGTCTGGCGGTGGTTTTCACTCTTTTAATTCTGGTGCTTCCCACCCTGCTTGAGACCGTCTATTCGATTGTCCGCCAGATTCCGAAAAGCATCGAGAGTGCTTCGGAATGGCTGTTAAAATATGCGGGAGATAATGAGACGCTCAGTAACTATATCACTGAGCTTTCTGAAAGCTTTTCCACTTCGATTCCGAACTGGATCCAGTCGACGCTGATTCCAAATATCGAAGTGCTGATTGGGAATCTCCAGAGCGGTGTTTCCGGTCTGCTCACCATGCTTTCCAACATACTGATTGGCCTGATTGCCGCCATCTACATCCTTGGAAGCAGAAAAAAATTCGCCGCGCAGGCGAAGCTCATCAATTACAGTATTTTTGGTAAGAAATGGTCCGAACGCATTCTGGAAGAGGTGCGCTATGCGGACCGGGTATTCAGCGGATTCATCAACGGACGGCTGGTTGATTCTCTGATTATCGGCGTGATCTGTTTCATCGGGATGCTGCTCCTTCGGCTGCCCTACGCAGTGCTGATCAGTGTCATCGTCGGTGTCACGAACATCATTCCATTTTTCGGGCCTTACATCGGCGCGATCCCGTCCTTCCTGTTGATTCTGATGGTCAGCCCCGTAAAGGCGGTGATTTTTCTGATCTTCATTCTGATCCTGCAGCAGTTTGACGGAAACATCCTGGGACCGCGCATTCTCGGAAATGTGACCGGGCTCTCCAGCTTCTGGGTACTGTTTGCCATCCTCACCTTTGGCGGGCTGTTCGGCTTCGTCGGAATGATCGTCGGCGTGCCGGTCTTCGCGGTGGTATACGACATCATCCGCAAGGTGGTTCTGTATGGTGTGAAACAGCAAAAATTAAAGGAAGAAAAAAGTGGTCACCATTGATTCCTCCTGCAGAAATTATCCATGGCCAGCTTTGTACGCTTTAAAAGAAGCGCATTCCCCTTCTGCTCCGGAGGCATCTTTTCTGCCATCTTACACAGCAGGCAAAGCATTTCATAGAAGGTCTCAAGAAGAGGACGATTTTTGCCCGTCGGCACGGCCAGGTCTGCTCCGACTACATCGTACACCCAGGTCGTATAGTTTTCCCGGAACAGCGGGAGAATCCACTGCTTCTCCTCCTCCGTCTCCGGAAGGGCCTGCTCCAGATCGGTCAGTTCCTGCAGCACATCGCGCAGCGTCGCAATGGTCTGCTGATTGTAATAGCTGGTCCAGAAGCGGAACGCGACCATCACCGGGCTCTCGGTCATCACGGCAAACGCATAGCGGATGGCTTCGTACAGATCCTGACGTTCGGAACCGCTCACCCGCTTCATCAGAGGCTTCCAGACCTGGAACGCCTGGCGGATGTGCAGATCGCCCGGTTTGGATGAACGGCCAATGGTGGCGCCCTTTAAAAACAAAGCGTTTACATCCTCCGGGTCATAGGAAAGAATCCGTTTGGCATACCGCGCTGCCTCCGCCATCTTTCCACCCTGATAAGCCGTCAGAGCCTTTTCTGTATAAATCTCAATCAGTTCCCTCTTTGCATCCTGCCCTTCGTCGATTTCCGTATTATCCCAGATTGCATCCATACCCATTCATTCGCTCCGTTTCCGCCAATATGAATTCATGAATCATCTCTAACCGTTCATGCACACTGCCATCTTATGATGCATGATTGTATGCTGCTTCCATCGCATATGCCGCGATTCTTCGGCAAACCACACGTATCGGAATACCAGATGCTTTATGAAATAACACTTTCACCGGTCAATCCACACACTCGCACCTGGTATCCGACTTTGCTTAAGAATCATCCGGTTCCAGAGCTATACCGCATCAAATCATTGCAGATATCTGCCCCTTATAACCGACTTTTTATTTCATTTTATACAATTTCATACCCGCAAACGGTCCGCCATTCCCTTACGGCCGCTTCTGAGATTCGGTATGTATCATCCTCTTACTCGAGGCTCGCGCAGTGCTTGCCGGCCACACGTCCGGTCGTCATCGCATTGCCCATGTTGTTGCCTGCGGACGGGCAGTTATAGGAATTGCCAAACCGCTGGCCCATGCAGTTGCCGACCGCGTACAGACCCTCGATCACCGCGTCGCGGGTGCTGTTGAGCACCTGCATATTGCCATTGACCACAAGTCCGGTAATCGTGTTCAGACCGCAGTTATAAAGGCCCTTCGTACTCTGCAGTGCGACATAGAACGGACCCTCTTCGATGGCGATCATGCACTCTGCGCTCTTGCAGTAATCCTCGTCATCGCCGTTTGCGCAGAGCTCATTATACCGCTCAAGAGATTCCAGCGCGTTCGCGATCACATCCTCCGCAAGACCTGCATTGCGCATCGCTTCCTCCGCTGTGTCTCCAACATAAACAGTATTGGACATTGGTGAGGTCTTATTCGCAATCTCAAGTCCCTGTACCGTTCCGGAGCCTTCCGCCGGATCCAGCGCTTCCATATCCGCCTCGAAAATATCCATACCTTCCTGATAGCCCCAGTTCGGCGCACCGTGATCCAGACCCGCGCGCTGGATGTATTCCATATAGTTCTTATCCATGATCGCGAAGTTGCTGCTGTCCGTCGTCGGCATCGGCTGATGCAGAGACTGTACCAGCGCAAGACCGGCCATCGCCTCATTCATAAAACGTTTGCCCTGGCAGTTCAGCCACAGACACGGAGTAGTTCCCCACGGGCCAAAGCCAAGATTCGGGCAGTTTACTGCGATGGGACGCGGATGCGTCTCGATCATGCCGCCTGCCCAGCAGCCCATCTTATGGCCATAGCCTGTGCAGTCCGTCATGCCGCCGACGCTCTCGCGCGTAATACCAACTCGCTCTGCGTACTCGCCAACCTCGGAGCACAGCTCCCAGACCATATCCACATTGCCGCCAAAGTCGCCGGTCGCAAGGATGACGCCCTTGTTAGCCGCGAACTCAATGTAATTGCCATCCGCGTCCTGTCCGATCATGCCGGTCACTTTGCCGTTCTCATCCTGCGTCAGGACAACCGCCTCTGTGCTGCAGAACCATTCCGCACCCAGATTCTCTGCCTCGTCGCGGCAGTAGGTCTCCAGCTCAGTCAGACGGCTGACATCCGTCAGACCCGCTTTTCCGACCGGCTGCTCATTCATGGTGCCGATGGACTGGAATGTGGACGCCCACATCTTGTAGCCTTCACTCTCCACCGGATAGGAGCTGCCATCCGGCTTATTATACGCGATCTGCACGATGCACTGACCGCCCTCGTAATCAAACACGTTCGAGGTATCCGGAACCAGAGAGGCAAGATTGTCCATCATCTCACCGGAATTGTACACAAATGCACGGATGACGTCCGTATCGCAGCGCCCGTTCGCGCGGCGCACGTATTCATTCACGATTTCCTCCAGATCATACGGTCCAAAGCCCCAGCTCTGAAGAAGTTTCGAATTGTAAGAGCAGATGTCGTCGCCGCGGTAGGTGATATTTCCATCCTCATGGTTCTCAATCACAGCTACTGATGCACCCAGCTGCGCGGCCGCGAGTGCCGCCTGCGTCCCGGCATGTCCGCCGCCGACTACAACGACATCAAAGGTTTTCGTCTCTGCAATCTCTGACGGATCGATCACCGGTGCCTCGCCCAGCCAGTCCTCATCGCACATATAGCCAAACGGGCGCGCGGAGGATGTCGTTGTCGCGGATTCCTCCTCCGACGCGGCCACAGCCTCCCCCTTCGCCTGCGCGATACAGTTCGCCGCCGCTTCCATCGCAGCGGTAGAGGTAATGGTCGCCCCGCTCACCGCATCAATGTCTGCAGACTGCGCATCCAGAATCGCCTGTGCGAGCTCATCCGCAGCAGCCGCCCCGATGCTCTCCGTCTCCCCGGACGCGTCAACGACCACATCGGTAATGCTGTTCTCATCAAACGTCATTGTCACCGTCACCGCGCTCGAAATTCCCTGCGCGGACGCCGTATAGGTACCCGGTGTATAGATCCCGGCGGATGCCGCTTCTTCCTCCGCGGCTACCGGAAGATGAAACACGCCCATCATCGCCGCGCCTGCACCTGCCGCCGCAGCTCCCTTTAAGAAGTCCCGGCGGGAAAGATATTTGCCCATAAAACTGCTCCTCCTTCTCTTTTACTTGAAAACGGCCTTTTGCCGTCTCCATCTGCGCCACTGCGATATGCTCTTTGTAATTCCCAGAACATAAAGCAGCAAACAGCAAAATCCTATTTGCATGTTAAACAGATTTTAGCATTTTCCTACTTGTAAGAAAAGAGAAAATAACTTACAATAGTTTTAAGATATTTCTAATAACCAATTAGCGAAGGAGAACAGCATGTATAACAGACAGCTCGACACGTTCCTGCTCGCAGCGGAATACCTGAACTTTTCCAAAGCCGCGGCCGCACTCTATATCACCCCGAGCGCCGTCATCCAGCAGATCAACCATCTGGAACAGGATTTACAGGTTACCCTTTTCATCCGAACCAGACATGGACTGGAGCTGACGAAGGCAGGACAGTTTCTAAAGGAGGAAGCCACCGAATATGTCCGGCTCGGGCAAAAAATCCGCAGCGAGCTGCGCCAGATTGACACCCGCGATAACACCATCTGTGTCGGCACCTCGCTCTTTCTCAAAATACGTCTGGTGTATGATCTGTGGGTTCTCTTCTCCAAAAAGCAGAAGCATTACGACATCCATCTGATCAATATAGATGAAAATCCTTCCGCTCTGCCTGAAGCCGATCTCATCGAAAGCATGTATACAAACAAACCAGAGCTGGAAAAGTGGGACTTCCTGAAAATCTGTGACGTGCCGCTCGGCTGTGCGGTGGCCAAAGGACATCCGCTCGCCGTCAGAGACAGACTGACCATCGAAGATATGAAGCAATACTCCGTGATTTTCTTCCAGGAGCTGGTCATTGATCAGCAGGAAAGGCTGCTGGCAGAATTGAAAAGACTGCAGATTCCTATCGTGGATTCCGAACCCTATGGCGGGCCACTGATCTGGAACTGCAGCTACCGGCAAAATATTCTGTTCGCCCCCACGTGTATGCAGGATATTTTTTACGACATGGTCTTTCTTCCGTGTCCATGGAAATTCACCGTATCCTATGGTATCTACTCGCGCCCAAATGCCTCTGCGCCCGCAAAGGAATTTCTGGCATTTGTACAGGACGTGTATTATGGCGAAAATGTGACCGATGCCGTGCCGGTGTTCTGAAGGTAATGAAATTATCAATTTCACAGCACCACTCATACCAGATACAAAAGCCCAATTGCCGCGCAGCCCCCGACCAGATAGACCAATCCAATGAGCGGACCTGCTTCCACTGCCTCAAGATTTTAATTTAAAGAAAAGGAAGAATCCTCTCATCGTTCACAGTCCGCGATTAGTTTGTTCTTTATGAAGTATTATATTTCACAATTTCATAA
Source organism: Lachnospiraceae bacterium (assembly GCA_021199475.1). GTDB lineage: Bacteria > Bacillota > Clostridia > Lachnospirales > Lachnospiraceae > Choladousia. The sequence continues at coordinate 23,912 of JAJQHZ010000053.1, read as the reverse complement.
TTATTTTAATTTTATGAAGTATTATACTTCATGTTCTTTTAATATTTTTTATATTATGAAGTTTGCTGTTGCACAAATCATAAAATTATGCTAATCTATGAAATATAAGAAGATATGTTCTGCATCAAAAAATGCAGGATATTATGTGGAGGTGAATAGGATGAGATTGCAGCGTGAAATGTATTTGAAGCAAATACGACCTTATTACGATACAGATTTGATTAAAGTGATTACCGGAGTCCGGCGCTCCGGCAAATCCATTTTACTGGATACGATAAAGGACGAGCTGATTGATCGGGGTATTGATGGAACACATCTTATTTCTATCAATTTTGAGAATATGGATTTTGAATACATCCAAAATGCTTCCGATCTGAATCAGGACATCAAGGTCAGAATAAAGGATAACCAAAAATACTATGTTTTTCTCGATGAAATTCAGCACATACAGGATTTTGAAAAGGCACTTGCTTCTTTTCAGGCAACGTTGAATATCTCTCTATTTGTAACCGGAAGCAATTCCACACTTCTTTCCGGGGAACTGGCTACCCTGCTGACCGGACGGACAGTAGAATTTGAGATTCTTCCATTTACATTTTCCGAGATGGCTGAGTATTACAAGCTGAACAATCGCGAATTTTCGGAAGATCTGATTTATGATTACATGAAATGGGGCGGTTTTCCAATGCGCTTTGAGTTTCCAGATGAGCCATCCATAAAACGATATATTTCCACTCTGTATGAAAGTATTATCAACCGGGATATTGTAAAGAAAAACTCACGCATTAACAAAAAAACATTCCGGGATATTTCTCTGTACATTCTTGCAAATGCAGGGAAGGAATTCTCTGCTGAAAACATCGCACAATATTATCAATCAAACAGCGACAGCAAATTATCCGTTCGCACGATTTATACCTATCTGGACAAAATGAAAAAAGCATACTTGATTCACGGTGTCAATCGCTATAATCTGACTGGGAAAAAAACTCTCGGAAATAAAGAAAAATATTATGCGATTGACATGGGCTTTCGTACAATCAATACAAATACAATTAATTATGAAGATACTTTCTTTCTGGAGAACATTGTATACAATGAGCTTCTGACCCAGGGATTCACTGTTTTTACCGGAAAAACCTATAAGTCTGAGGTCGATTTCGTTGCAATCAAAGATGGAAAAAAATGCTTTATTCAGGTTTCCTACCTGCTGGCATCTCCAGATACGGTCAGGCGAGAATTTGGTGCCTTTTCACCGATTACAGATGCCTCTCCCAAATATGTCCTCTCCCTTGACCGGATTGATTTCAGTCAAAATGGGATCGGGCATATCAATCTTGTAGATTTTCTACTGCACAGAGTACAGCTGGCGCTCACCTGAGGGCGCATAGAATCAGTTAAAACAAAATGTGTTAAACAGATTCCATGCGCCCTGTCTCCGGTTCTGTTTCAAAGCCCGATTATAATTCCAGATTTTCAGTTGGAATACCCATGGACTGTAATCTTGCTTTTAATATACGTTCCTGATATTCCAGTTCTTTATCTCTGTCGGCGGCCTTTTTTATCCTCTGTAAATTAGAATATTCTCGAATCGTCTGGTCCATTAATTCTTTTTCGGTCATTCCTGATTCCTCCATTGCGCTTCCCTCCTCCTCATACGATTCGTTATCATTGTTTGCACATATAATCTAATATGAAGCAGAGAGATTGTCAATCAGTTTTTAGGACCAATCACAGTTATATTGTATTATCTAAGTTTCTAATTGTCAATATATTCTTTTTATTATATATAATATATGTAATTATTCAACAAAAACATATCATGATTCGAGCGACAAAAGGGGTATGATACGGCGCATTTACCACAGAAATTTTGATCCCGCAGGTATAAAAAGAAAGGACATGACGATTATGGCTTATCACATCGCCGTGATTCCATATCTGTTCACCTCGTGTTCCGTCCTGGACGTTAACTGTTCCGTACCTTGTGTTCGCTGCAACTGTCCCATACCATGTAATGCAGCTGTCCCGTGCTACGCTCCTACTATACCACAAAAATCAGCCCCGGTTAAATCCAGGGCTGATTTGTTCTGTAGAAAGGATGAAACGTTTCCTCTCGATATTAAATCTTTTTATAAATCTTCATTTCCTAAGTCATCTGTTCCCACTTTTGAGCAATACTTTTTTATCATCCATATAAGATACAACGGTAAACTGATTGTATCCGTCTTTCCAACGGTATTGTCCCCCACATTTTTCATAGACAGTTTGAAGCCAATTTCCGGAGAATATTTTTTGCAGTACTCTTGGTAGCTTTTCGCCCGCGTGTGAAACTGGGCCTTTGCTTCTACCGGGATAATTCTATCTTCATATTCAAACAGGAAATCCAGCTCCGCCGTATTTCCAGAGCGCCAAAAATAAGGATGTATTTCCTGAGTTATCAGCTCTGTCAATACATAATTTTCCGTAAATGATCCTTTAAAATTGCGATACAAATCGGAATCTTCCAGAATTGTCTGCCAGGAAACGCCGGATTTTTTTCTCAAAAGGCCAACATCCGACATATAAACCTTAAAATATGTCGCATTTGCCTGAAAAGACAGTGGCATTTCGGCAATTGACACCAATTCCAGCCGGTAAATCAGTCCCGCATCTTTCAGCCACTCTAATGCATCCTCCAGCTCATGCGATCTTTTTCCAGCCTTCACATGAGAAAAGACAAATTTATTATTTTCCTTTGCCAGCTGTTTTGGAACGGAATCCCAGATCCATCCCAGTTTTGGCACGTCCGTAATCGGTGCGTATTTAGCAAAATCGCCGGCATAATCCTCCAGAATATTGCTTTGGATTTTATCAACCATCTCAAAATTATGACTTTCTACCCACTTATTTACAGCCTCTGGCATTCCGCCGACAATATAATAATACTGAAGTTTCTTCTCCAGATTTTTCGTATATAATTCCGGAAGTTCACGGCGTAAATCGTACCTCTGCACACCATCGTACAGCGCCTGACCGCCATCTGCCCGCAAAAATTCCGAAAAACTTAACGGATACATATGCATTCTCTCTACTTTTCCAACAGGAAAAGATATTCCATCCCTGCGAATGGAAACTCCCAATAAAGAGCCTGCGCAGATAATATGGAGTTCTCTTTTATTTTCGCAAAAGTATTTCAGTGAGGTAATTGCTTTCGGACAGGCCTGTATTTCATCAAATATGAGCAGTGTCCTTCCAGGTACAATCGGTTTCTGGCGCAGAATATTCCCCAACTCATCAAGAATCCGGTTTACATCAAAATCGTACTCAAATACAGAGGCCAACCCAGTATTTCCTTCAAAGTAAAAATAAGCTACATCTTCAAAAAACTGCTCTCCAAACTGCTTGCATACATATGTTTTCCCACATTGGCGAACGCCTGTCAGTAATAACGGCTTGCGATCCGGTGAATCCTTCCATTCCACCAGCCGTTTCATAATGTCTCTCTCCATACTGTGCGCATCCTTTCATTTTTTGAAGCTTAGCACAGATTCTTATAAAAATCAATCGATAATTTCATTTTTTATATGAATTTCGTTAGATGATTGACGTTTTACATAGGAATTTCGTTGTCTATCTTACTTTTTTCATATGAATTCGGTTGTTTCCTGCATTTTCCGATAACTGTTTTTTTCTCTAATTCAGTTTTCCGTAAAATCCTGCCAGCCATCGTTTGCGTTCAAAAGTCCAAGCACCCCCTGTGCCAGCAGGGTGATACCCACGATTGCAAGTTCAATTTCCACCCGTTTTATGCGCAAAAAAGGCGGGAACATCCCCGCCTTACAGCACCACCCATACCAGATACAAAAGCCCGATCACCGCGCAGCATCCAACCAGATAGACCAGCCCGATGAGCAGGCCTGCCTTCACCGCGGCGAGCGTGAACATATGGCGCTCTTTGCGTGTGATGGGAGGCTGCTTCCTCTGGTCATCTTCTCCTATCCCATCTTCTTCTGTATAGCGCCTGCTTTGCTGGCGCTCTGAACCAGCCCCGGAAGAACCCCGCCGCATTCTTTCAGGAAGATGACCAAACATACCCGGTCTTTCTAAACCGCTCATATCCGCAATGGTACGGCCGTCGTCAACGTATTCTTTTTTGTCCTGATCCGTTTTTCCGTGCACGCCCGGTCATCTCCTTTTTCTTCATAAATCCACAGGTACCTATCCCTTTTGTCATTCAAATCCTGTCATTTATCTTACGGAAAATGTACGTTGGAACGCTCCAGCACCGAATACTATCTGGAACCATCTTCCAATGGCAGAATCATCAATACAGTTCCCCGCTTATAGCATCACTTATCATAAAGATGGCACACGACATAGTGTCCCGGCTCGGCCTCGACCTGCTTCGGCGCTTCTTCCTTGCACCGCTGCGTGCATTTGGAGCAGCGGGTGTGGAATTTGCAGCCGCTCGGCGGATTTGCCGGGGACGGAATCGAGCCCTCCAGGACAATCCGGTTCATCTTCGCCTTCGGATCCGGAATCGGGATCGCTGAGAACAGCGCTTCCGTGTACGGGTGCAGCGGATGTGCGAAAATATCCTCCGTCGCGCCGTATTCCACGAGGTTACCCAGATACATAACGCCGACGACATCCGAAATATGCTCAACGACCGACAGATCATGTGAGATGAACAGGTAAGTCAGGTTCCGCTTCTCCTGCAGCTCTTTGAGCAGGTTGATAATCTGCGCCTGAATGGATACGTCCAGCGCGGAGACCGGCTCGTCACAGACGACGAACTCCGGATTGAGGGCAAGCGCCCGGGCGATACAGATACGCTGACGCTGTCCGCCGGAAAACTCGTGCGGATAGCGATCCTTGTGGAAGGGCTGCAGGCCACAATCGTCCATGACCTTGTCCAGGTAATCGCTGTACTCCTCTTTGCTCACCAGATTGTGCTCTTTCACCGCCTCGCCGATGATTTCACCGACCGGCATACGCGGAGAGAGGCTGGAAAACGGATCCTGGAAGATAATCTGCATCTTCGTGCGCATCGGCCGCATTTCCTTTTTCGAGAGATCATAGATCTCCTGCCCGTTGAAGAGCACCTGGCCGCCTGTCTTTTCTCCGGCAAGGCGCAGGATGGTCCGCCCGGTCGTAGTCTTTCCGCAACCAGACTCGCCCACGAGTCCCATCGTCGTACCGCGCTTGAGATTGAAGGTCACGCCGTCAACCGCCTTGACATATCCTACGGTATGTGAGACCATGCCGCCCTTGATCGGGAAGTATTTCTTCAGATCCTTTACCTGCAGGATATACTGAGGGTCATAGACGTCCGATTTCATTTCCGGGCTAACCGCAGTCTCATTTGCTGATTCAGCTCCCGAAGTTTTCACATTTTCGCTTTCCATGTTTCTCTTTTTTGTATTACTATTTTGACTGTTTGCCTTTTTAGCATTTGCTCCCATCACGCCTCACCTCCCTCTTTTTTCTCAGTTGTATGGTCTGCACTCACGTTGCTTGCAGAATCAACTTTTTCAGTTTCCTTCGCCTGTGCTGCATTTGTCTTATCGTAGTCCCGATAGCAGCTCACCTTATGGGTCGGGCTCAGTGAGATTTCATGCGGGTACTCTCCGCTGCACTGCTCCACGCACATCTCGCAGCGGTCCTTGAAGTAGCAGTAATCCGGCATATTGACCGGGTTCGGCACCTTGCCCGGGATGGAATACAGCTTATCCACCTGCTTGCCGACCACCGGCTTCGAAGCCATCAGACCAATCGTATACGGATGGGATGGATGCTCAAAAATCTCTTCCGCAGTACCTTTTTCCACCACGCGGCCCGCGTACATGACAACCACATAGTCCGCCATCTCCGCGATGACGCCCAGGTCGTGCGTGATCAGCATAATCGAAGAATTGATCCGATCCTTCAGCTTGCGCAGCAGATCCAGAATCTGTGCCTGGATTGTCACATCCAGAGCCGTCGTCGGCTCATCCGCGATGATAACCTTCGGGTTGCACGCCAGCGCCATCGCAATCATGACACGCTGCCGCATACCGCCGGAGAGCTCATGCGGGAACATGCGGTATACGCCCTCGCTGTTTGCGATGCCTACCATCTCCAGCAGCTCAATCGTCCGCGCCTTTACGTCAGCCTTGCTTTTTCCCTCGCCGTCATGCAGGGCAATGACCTCATCCACCTGCTTACCGATCCGGAACACCGGATTTAAGCTGGTCATCGGCTCCTGGAAAATCATGGAAACATAATTACCGCGAATCTTCTGCATCGCCTCCACCGGAACCTTCGAGATCTCGTATGCTTTGCCAGACGCCGTTCCGCCCTCCAAGCCGGAAGCCACGCCCATATTCAGACGAATCTCGCCGGAGACAATCTGCCCCTGCGGGCGCTGCACCAGCTGCATCAGAGAAAGGCTGGTCACCGATTTGCCGCAGCCCGACTCTCCCACAATCCCGACCGTCTTGCCGGCCGGCACATCAAACGTGACACCGTCCACGCTCTTTACCGTACCGGTATCAGTAAAGAAGTACGTGTGGAGATCGTCGAATTCCACTACATTTCCGGGGTCGCGCATCTGTGTCGTGTACTCCGACTCCGGCACATGCCTGCGCTTGCGTTTTTTCTCAAATTCATCTGTAATTTTGCGGTTTTCTCTGGAAATCCGCCGCGATTCCTTCGCCGAGAGATAGCCTTCCGCATTTTTCTTTGCCATAATCTCCACCTCCCTTACCTCTTCATCTTCGGGTCAAACGCGTCCCGCAGGCCGTCGCCGACAAAGTTGAAGCCCAATACCGTGATCAGCAGGCAGACGCCGGCCGGAATCCAGATAAACCAATAGTTCGTCATTACATACGTGCTGTTAACATCATTGATGATATTGCCCCAGGAAGCAAACGGGAATTTGACGCCCAGCCCCAGGAACGAAAGGGTCGCTTCTGTGATGATCGTGCTTCCGAGCATCATGGTGCAGGATACGATCAGCTGCGGCATGACGTTCGGAATCAGGTGGCGGAAAATCCGGCGCGAGGAGCGGATTCCGCAGGCCTCAGCCGCCGCCATGAATTCCTGTTCACGCAGAGAGAGAATCTGCCCGCGCACCAGACGCGCCACAGACGGCCAGCTCAAAAAGCCGAGGAGCAGCATCAGATACAGCATCCGAATCTGCGGGTCCACATTCATCGCATCCATCGCCGCGCCGAGAATGATCATCAGCGGCGTCGACGGGATACACCAGAACACGTCCACGATACGCATAATCAGGTTGTCCACCCAGCCGCCAAAATAACCGGAAACGCCGCCGAGAATAATTCCCAGTACGCCGGCGATAATGACAACGATAAAACCAATCACCAGAGAAACACGGCCGCCATACATCAGGCGCGTCATCATATCCATGCCATTCCGGTCCGTGCCGAGCCAGTGCGCTTTCGACGGAGACGAATACGAATCATAGACATAGGTCTCTGTTTCCTGGTTGACCGTCCAGCTGTCCGTAAACGCCTCGTAGCTCACCTCGTAGGTGCTGGTCGTTCCATCCGCATCCGTAAAGACGAACTCCGTCTCGTCATTGGAAATCGCCTCATCCAGCTCTTCCTTAAACTGCCGGGAGATCGTCACTCCATTCTCCGTAGCAGTCACAACAAAGCGGCTGATGTATCCGACGACGGTACCGTCCTCCAGACCGACATTACCATCCTCATCCATCGTATAGGTGGTTCCCTCCGCCTCAAATGAGGTCTCCCCGCCTGTATAAGCCTTCAGTGCCCCCCATTTTACGAGAAAGCTAAGCTCCGTATCCTCGGAATTTACGATGTCCTTAAAGGCCATCGCCAGCAGCGTATCGTCCGAATAGATCGAATAGAAATCCGTTCCTTCAAAGACCGCGTCATAGGCGACATCCTTATATTCAAACGAAAAATCCTCCTCGCCGCTTGTATTATTGTAATAAAGCAGAAAATACGCCTGTACCGTAGAGCCAAACTCCTGATCATCCGCTACCAGGTAACGGAAATCATCGTTGCGGACCACGCCTGCATACTGCTTGGACTGGTACTCATAGGTGTAAAACTGCTGATTCTCATTATAGGGGCTGATAAAGCCGCCAACAAACGAGAACAAAAACATCGCGATCAGCATGACCATCCCAACCAGTGCGAGACGGTTGCGGAAAAACCGCTTTGCCACCATCGCGCCCGGCGTCAGCACCTTCACGCGCCGGTCGTCATTCAGGGAATACTCCTCGGAAGGAGACGATTCCGTGTTGGGTGTTTTTAACTCTTTTTCACTCATAATCTCCCTCCTCTACGCTGCGACACGGACACGCGGGTCCACTACCGCATACATAATATCCGTCAGCAGGTTACAGACCAGAGTCAGCACTGCGATAAAGCACATGAAAAACATGCTGAACGGAATGTCTCCGGCCACCATGGCCTGATAAGAAATATAGCCAATTCCCGGAATTGAAAACAGCGTTTCCGTAATCAGAGCTCCGGAAAACAGTCCCGGAAGCGAGGAACCAATAATGGTCACAAGCGGAATCATGGTATTGCGGAACGCGTGATGATAGATTACCTTGTTTTCCGAAAGTCCCTTCGCCCGCGCCGTGCGAATGTAATCCGAATTCAGCACCTCCAGCATGTTCGTGCGGGTATAACGCATCAGGGAACCAATCGACACGATCACCAGAGTCAGGATCGGCAGCACCAGATGATGTGCCATATCCCAGAATTTCCCCCAGGAATCCAGCTGCGCATAATTTCTGCCCACCAACCCGGTCAGGTCAAACCAGCCAAGCTTCACAGAAAAGAGCAGCTTTAACAGCGCCGCAAAAAAGAACGTCGGCAATGACATACCGATCAGAGACACTGTCGTGATCGCATAGTCCGTCTTCGAATACTGCCGGACAGCCGCAATCACACCCAGCGGGATCGCGATCACCAGCTCCAGAATGAAAGCAACACCGGCCATCGCAACCGATACCGGAATCACTTCAAAAAACTTTTCCGTAACAGGAACGGTGAACTTCCAGCTGTCGCCGAATTCCCCGCGAACTGCCTGTGCGCACCAGGCAAGGAACCCCTGGATAATTCCTTTGTCCAATCCATATTGAGCATTTAGCTGCTCCAGCCATTCCTCATAACTCTTTGATCCCGGAGTATTGGACCTCTGCATCGCCATCGATTCCACATAAGAAGTAGGCAGACAGCGCATCAGAGTATAAATAATAAAGGCCACCAGAATCAGGATCAAAATGGATAACAAAATACGCTTAATAATATACTTTCGCATACTGCCTCCTCGCTTGTCCCGGATTCGCGTTTTGAATCCGGGATGCAGGCTGCGGCACCGCCCCTTGGCAATTGTTCATGCCGCGCCTTTCCATTTCTTTCGTCACCCTTTGTAAAAACCTGTGATACAATGAAAGCCGCACAATGGAAAATCGCTGCGCGATTGGCGCGGCCTTCGTCCTTACTCGCTGAGTAAGGACATATGATGTCACAAACCCCAAGGTCATGAAAAGGAACACAAGCATTCCATTCCTGACCTTTGGTCCCTTGCATCATGATACAAGTTCGCCTGTGTGCGGCCGTCCGGGTCACACACAGGCGAATCACCCTTTTGATTCAGTTCAAAGCTGTAACCTCAGTTCTGAATCCCTTAGTTCATCTCGATGGTCTCTACCTCCGACATCCAGCTCCAGTACGGAGTCATATCAGTCGTAACGGTCTCGGTATTGACACGCTCTGTGGAAACGACAAACATCTCACTTCTCTGGTACACCGGAATCTCTACGCCCCAGTCCATGATGATCTCCATCGCGCTCTTGTAGAGGCTCTTGCGGAAGGTCTGGTCGGTGGTCTGACGAGCCGCCATGATCAGCTCGTCCAGTTCATCATCAGCGATCATATAGTAGTTCGTGGAACCCTCGCTGTGATACAGCTGATACATATCCGGATCCGTGCCTGCCTGCCATGCAGCTACCCACATATCCGCTTCATCAGACTGATATGCAGCATACAGCTCGCTTGCGTTTGCATGGTCGTTGATATCCAGTGTAATGCCGATCGTAGCCAGTGCCTCAGAAGCATTGCTCAGCAACAGGAAGGACGGATGGTCGCCGCTTCCGCTCGCGCCGATGTGTACCGTGTAGGTAAGGGAAGCGCCTTCCGGAGCAGCCGTGATCACGCCATCCTCAACGTATACCGTATAACCGGCAGCCTCGAAATAACCAAGCGCCGCATCCAGAGCAGCCGCGTACTTATCTTCTACGCTCATATCATCCGTGTAAATTGCATTGCCGTCCACATCTACGGAATATGCAACCTGATAGCCGTCATCCGTTACCTGCGGAGCAGCCCAGCTGGTATTGGAAATCGGATAGTTCACGATAGAAGCAGTCTCGCCATAGTAGGAGTCTACAGACTCATCACGATAAACTGCGAAGATCGTACCAAATGCCTTTCTCAGAGCCTTGGACTCATCAGAAGCCGCATCGTCGCCAACCTTCACACGGTTCGCGCTGATTCCGATATAGCCATAGCCGCGGAAGTCATACAGATACGTGGTGATTGTCTCACCGGTCAGCTCGCCATTCTCATTGTTGCCTGAAATCTCATCCGCTCTCTCCGCAGAGTAGGACGGATCTGCAATATCAACCGTACCGGTCGTGATACCGGATACCTTATCATCCTCGGAAGTAATCTCGATAAAGTTCAGATACTTTGTCGCCGGCTCACCCTTGTAGTAATACGGGTTCGCTTCCATGTAAACAACGCCGTTGGAATACTCATTAAAGATGTACGGACCAGCGCCCATCGGGGAAGTTGTCTTCTCCTTGATGCCGCTTAAGTCACCCTTGGTAAATCCGAAGGAGTGATTGTCATAGTCATACAGACTCTCATCGCCATAGTAAGCCATCGGAACAATCTGGATGCCCAGCTGATAGATAAAGGTCGCATCCAGCTCCGAGGTGGTGATCTCCATGCTGTAATCGCCTGTGCGGACAATACCGGATACATAGTCTGCGGAATTCTCTGTCGAGATTCCTACCGTGTAATCAGAATCCAGATAAGTGAACAGTCCGCTCGATGCTGCCTCGGTATCGCTCATGGTCACATAATCCGTCACGCCATTCTCATCCGCGTAGGAAGCAACCATATTTGCCCAGTAATCCGCCGTGGTCGGATACTCACCGTTCGCCATATCATAGGTATTGCCAAGAACATCCTCGAACAGTCCGTCGTCGTTGATGCCGTTCGCAAAGCCCCACATGACCATACCAAACGCCACCTGCAGACCCTCCTCCGCAGAAATCTCTTCTGCTGTGCTGCCGATATAGGACGCATAATCATCATCCAGGTAGTTGGTCAGGCAGTAATCCACGATCGACTGTGCAAACGCCGCGCCCGCTGCCGGAAGACCCTCGCTCCAGAACGCGGTCTGCTGCTCTTCGGTCCAATAAGTAAAGTCTGTGTTGTCCTCGCCAGCCGCAATCAGAAGATTGTAAAGAGAATCCATACCCGTGCGATACTCCTCCAGGCCTTCGATTGGCGTGGAATACATAGTAGTAGATCCATCATAAGTCGGGTCTAAATATACATACATCGTGAAAATCACATCATCGATGTCGGCATAAGTGCCGTCTGAGAACTGAATGTCATCACGCATGGTAACCGCATAGGTAACGGTACCGTCCTCATTCTCCGTGATCACAATATCTGATGTGCCATAATACGTGTAATCTGTGCCATTGTAGCTGCGGGTCTCACCCTCGATGCCGTTCAGAACCGGTCGCCCACACGGTCTGTATACAACAGATACGCCTGGGTCATATCGGTGACATTCACATCATCAACGCTCGCCGCAAAGAACGGAGAAAACTTCTGCTCCAGTCCGGTCACGGAAGCAACCAGTGTGTCACCGGAATCAGCCCCCCCATCTTCGGCCAAAGCACTCATCGGAAGCGACACAACCATGGACGCCGCGAGAGCCATTGACAGCAACTGCTTCATACCTTTCTTCATTAATAAATCCTCCTTATAAAAATTGGTTCAAACGGTAAAAGAACTGTGATGCCACGAATCACTCCGTGTCTGCACACTTTCCGCCTGTATCATGATTCTCGAAACACACCGGTCAAAAATGTATCCCGAAATCTATACCATGCAGTATATTACAGCAAACCCCAAAAGTCAATTTTTTATCGTAAAACCCGCCTGACAATTTTATCTAAAACTGGAGACTTAAGGCTCCGCGTCTTTCTCCTCCCACTCCAGCCGCCGCACCGCTATGCGCAGGAGCACAGCAAACACAAGGCTGCCCGCTTCCGCCAGCGCATACAGCAGCGCACCTGATATACTCCCGGTAAACTGGCTTTGCCAGAGCAGGTTGACCAGCTCTCCCACAATTGCAATGCTGGAAAATACTGCGGTCAGAAGCGCCCGGATGGGAAGCGCCTCCACACTTTTCCGGTATATATGCCCCGGGATTTTTTCCCCGCCATCCGCCAGCGTATAATTGCCCCACACCAGAGAGACGGAGGCGGCAATCGCCGCCGCATACGGCAGCAGCACCCAGGCGCGGCCATTCATCCCGGTATTCGAAACGCATCCGGCCGCAAGCTGCGCTCCAAAAGAAGCCGCCGCAAGCAGCCAGAGGGTTCTCATGGATGCCTTTCTGGGACTTTTCCATACATAGGCGGTTCCGGTATAGACATACCGCCCGGAATCATCCATTTCATACTCATCCAGATAGGCCCGTCTGCCTTTCCGCCCCGGTTCTGCCTTTGATTTCGATTTCCCGTTCTGATTCATTTTCTATTCCTTTTCTTCCATCCGCACGACCATCCTGCGGTCTGCCTATAGTTATTCTTTGACGTTTATCTATGGCACGGCTCACAGCCAGCATCATTTTTCTGTGGAAACAAACGGAAACTTCTTAATTAAATCTTTATCTGTTTCGATCATGCTGAGGAGTCTGCTGGCGGCGCCAGAGGGGTGATTTGTCCCGGCCTCCCAGGCTTCTACCGTCTTTTCAGAAACCCCCAAATATGCAGCAAAGGTTTTTTGCGACATTTCCGTCGATTTTCTGATTTCTTTCACCTCATCCGCCTGATATTCTTTCACAGGAATAACAGTCACAATTCTTCTCTGAAGTTTTTTCCCGCTGTTTTTGGCATCTTCCACAGCTTCTGTTAAACCAGTCATAATGCTCTCATACACACTCATATACTCCACCCCTCCTTCAGGCTTGCCTTCAATAATCCGATTGCCTTTTTAATTTCATTGCATTTTGCCCTTGACAGATTATCCTTCTCATCCTTAGAATCCACGGTAATAAGATAAATTATTTCATCTGCAACAAAATCAACATAGCATACTCTGGAGCTTCCACGATTCAACTATTGCATTATTCAATCCCGCTCAGGTCATAATTCTCCAGCCACTGCTTCGCCTCTGCGCACACACCGCGCAGGCATGCCTCGTCAAACGGGCTTTCCAGACCTGCATTTTTAAGCAGCTCTGTGAAGGTGCAGCTGCCGCCCTGTTTTGTGTAGGCCATGTAGCGTGCCCAGGTATTCGGGATTTTCGCACCGGAATTGCCATCGTCCGCATTCGTCTGTATCAGTTCATTTTTTGCAATATTTAAATTTAATTCCGTCTCATTGCTTTTTATTTTATTCGCACTTGACTCTGCTATCGCATTCTCCCGCATCTCTTTTTGCATCATCGCCCAGAACTCCAGCGATACTGTCTGTGCCAGACAGTAATCAATGTAGTAAAACGGGAAGGAATAAATGTGGTGCTGCCGCTGCCAGCCCTCGCCCTCCGAATAAAACGGAATCTCACCATCCAGCTTCATCCACGGCATATAAATGCCGAGCAGCTCTTTCCAGACGCCGTGGCGCTCGGCCGGGGGCATGTCCGGTTTTTCAAACACGATGTGCTGAAAATGATCGACCATCGTCCCGTATGGGATAAACGTCAGCGCTCCCGCCAGATGACTGTACCGGAATTTTCGCGTATCTTTTCCGAAAAAGCCCTCTGCCCACGGCCAGGACAGAAATTCCATCGACATTGAATGCACCTCGCAGGCCTCCATCCCCGGCCAACAGGTGGACATCGGCACCCGGTTCCGGTTCATATAGTAGGCAAAGGCATGCCCCGCCTCGTGGGTCACTACCTCCACATCATGCTGCGTGCCATTGAAATTGGCAAAAATGAACGGTATACCGTAATCCGGAATACTGGTGCAGTAGCCGCCTCCCTCTTTTCCCTCTGTGCTGAGGACATCCATCAGGCCGTCATCCAGCATCTTATTAAAAAATGCGCTCGTCTCCGGAGACAACTCGTCATAGAACTTCTTTCCCTGTGCCAGAATCTCATCCGGCGTGCCGCACGGACGCGGATTCCCGGAACGGAATTCCAGCGCATTGTCCGCAAAGCTCATCGGATATTCTTTGCCCAGGCGCTTCGCCTGCTCCCGGTAAATCTCATCCGCCACCGGCACCAGATACTTCTGCACCGCGCCGCGGAACTTCTCCACATCCTCCTTCGAATAGCAGTTGCGCCCCATCCGGTAATAACCAAGCTCGGTGTATCCGTCATATCCGAGCTTCCGGCCCATCTCATCTCTTAAATGCACCAGCTCATCATACAGCTCATCCAGCTTTTCCTGATGATCCTTGTACCACTGCCCCTCCGCCTTCCAGGCTCTTAAACGCACGGCATCATCCGGATCATTCTTGAACGGCGCCATCTGAGAAAGTGTGTACAGCTTTACTCCGCCGTTCTCTTCCTCAATATTGTCTGCATTGATTTTGTCTGTTTCTCTATTCTCAGTGCCCGTATTTTCATCCGCCGGTCGCTCCCCGGACAAACCCGAAGATTCAGAAACGCTTTCACTTTCTCCAACAAATACACTCTCAGATTTTGCATAATAGCCGCCGCAAACCTCCGCAATCGAATCGGAGGATTCCGCTCTCCCTGCCCGGTTCTGTGCAGCAAACGGAATCTGCGCGGACGCGAGCAGCTTCTCATACTCCTGCACCAGGTCATTCTCCCGCTGCAGCTGCGGTATAATCTCCGGAGAAAACGTTTTCAGATCAATCTCGGCGTTGAGGAACATCAGGTTCCCATACTCCGTCTCAAACTCCTTCCGGTACGGGCTGTGCAGCATCGCCAGCGTCCATTCCTGCTGATATTCCTGTAATTCAGGCAGCGCGGCATTCCAGAACTTCGCCTCGCCGTCATAATATTCATCGCGTGTGTCAATCGAATGCCGGATGCTTGCCAGCGATGACAGCGTCGAGATATGCTTCTGCAGCTGATCCATCTGCAAAAAGGTCTCCCGCGCCGCCGCATAAGACGGCGCCTCCTTCAGCTGCCCGGTCAGAGCCGCCGTCTGCTGCTTCAAATCCTCTAAATCCGGTCGTTCATAGACCATTTCTGAAAAATTCATCGTGTTATCCTCCCAGGTTATAAAGTATTTTTTTACATAAATTCAAGTTTTTCCGTTACCGGCAGATTTCTCCATACTGACCCGGTCTGCGGTCGCGGAACAGCCCCCAGCTCATCCGGTCTTCCTCCAGCTCATCCAGATCAAATGAAGCCGTCAGAATCTCCTCCCGGTCACGGGAAGCGGAAGCAGCGATCTCCCCGGTTCCATCGGTAATAAAAGAGGAACCATAGAAGAGCAGCGATGACTCCTGGCCTCCGTTTTCTTTCGCCGGAACCACTGTCTCACAGCCGATGCGGTTCGCGGCCGCCACCGGGACCAGATTGCCCGCCGCGTGTCCCTGCATGCAGCGGCGCCAGTGCGGCATACTGTCGCAGTCCAGAATCGGTTCACTTCCGATCGCGGTCGGATACAGGAGAAGCTCCGCGCCCTGAAGCGCCATGCACCGCGCTGCCTCCGGAAACCACTGGTCCCAGCAAATACCGACTCCGACTTTCCCAAACCGGGTTTCCCACACGCGAAATCCGGTATTCCCCGGCGTAAAATAAAACTTTTCCTGATAATAATGGTCGTCCGGGATATGCGTCTTGCGGTATACCCCAAGAGCCCTGCCGTCAGCATCAATCATTGCAACGCTGTTGAAGAGGCTGCAGCCATCCTTCTCATAAAAACTGATGGGCATCACCACGCCTAACTCCCGGCATACCTGCTGAAAATGCAGCACTGCCTCATTTTCTTCCAGCGGCTTTGCGTAATGATAATACTCATATCTGCGCTCCTGGCAAAAATACTGCCGCTCAAACAGCTCCGGCAGCAGGATTACATTTGCACCGCACTCCGCCGCCTGCCGCGCCAGGCGGTCTGCTTTTTCTATATTCTCTGAAACCACCGTGCCACACTGCATCTGAATCACAGCGAGCGTTACCTTCCTCATATACTACCTCCACCAAAATCCTGATTTCAAGTTCGACACGAATGATTCGGTGCACAGCCTGTCATGCTCACTCGTACCATTTTGTCAGCACAGCAGAGCTGATATCATCTCTCCCGCGCGGGATCTGCTGCGTGATGCAGTGAATGTTTCCTCCGCCAACGATAATCGGCCGCGCATAGACCGGAACGATCTCCCGCGCGGGAAAAAGCTTCGCGAGAAGCTCCAGCGCCTGTGCGTCATTCACATCCCCAAACTGCGGCACAATCACCGCACCGTTCGAAATGTAAAAATTCACATAGCTCGCCGCCAGGCGCTCCCCTGCCTCTCTCGTATCCTCTCCTTCTTCAAACACAAACCCCGCCAGCTCTTTCTCCGTTATGCAGACCGGCTTTGCCGGAATCAGGAGCTTGTGCACAACAAATTTTCTTCCTTTCGCGTCCGTCTCGTTTTTCAGCACGCGAAGCGAGGCATTGCTCAGCGCCCATTGCGGATCGTTCGGGTCGTCGCTCCAGGCAAGCACCACCTCCCCCGGCTGCACAAATGCGCAGACATTGTCGACATGCTCATTCGTCTCATCCTGCCAGATGCCGCGCGGGAGCCAGATAATCTTTTCCGCGCCAAGATATTGTTTCAGAGTATCCTCAATCTGATTCTTAAACATACGTGGATTTCTCCCGGCGCTCAAAAGGCAGGCACTGGTCACCAGCACCGTTCCTTCACCGTCCGAATGAATCGCCCCGCCCTCCAGCACAAACTGCTGCGCGTCATAGCAATCCAGATTCAGGGCTCTGCAAATGGAGGCAGCTGCCTGGTTATCCTTCTCCCAATGTGCATACAGACCGTCAACCTCGCCGCCCCAGGCATTGAACTGCCAGTCAATCCCCCGGACCTCTCCCGCATCATTGATCACACAGGTCGGGCCGATATCCCGCGCCCAGGCATCATCCGTCTCAACGGGGAGAATATATATGTCAGAAAACTGAGACATGCCTCTCGTTTCCGCATCTCTGGCATCTGTATCCAGGCAATCCGGCGTACGGGATTCTGCTGTCATCGTTCTGTGCTGTGCCATTGTTCCGTGCTGTGCCATCGTTCCGTGCTGTGCCATCGTTCCGTGCTGTGCCATCGTTCCGTGCTGTGCCATTGCCCTGAGCTGTATACTCAGGTTCAAATTATGACGCTGGCAATATTCCTTGATTGCGGTACACACCTCTTCCACCTGTTCCGGCGCCGCCAGCATCCAGACGGTCTCGCTTTTCGCAATCGCGCAGGCAATTTCCATAAAGGTTCGCTGCGCTTCCTTCGCGCCATAAGGCCAGGAGCCCGGACGCGTCGGCCAGACCATGACACAGCCGCGATGCGGCTCATACTCACCCGGCATACGAAAACCATCCTCCAACGGAGTAGAAAGAACCGGCTTCTCGATTTTAGTATTATCAGCTTTTGTTTCTGACACCTCTATTGTCCCTCTCTCCATTCTTCTCCTGCATTTTTGCATTCTGCCTGGCACGAAAATTCGGTCAGTCGGCGTTATCACGACAGCCGCCCTTTAAAGTCTTCATAGCCGAATTCTTTTATAAGACGGCACTCGCCCTGCGGCCCTGTTTCTGCAGTTTTCCCCGATTCTGATTCATCTGTTACATTCCCCGATCCTGAATCGTTCCTTTTCGTCTCCATTACGTTCTCCAAGTCCGGTACGCTGATTTTTGCCTCTATCACGTTCCCTGACTTCGGAACAGCGTTCTTCACCTCTGTCACGTTCCCCGATTTCAAATCGGCGATCTTCGCTTCCATCACCCAGATGGACGGCAGAGCGATGCCATTGAACGTATTGTTTTTTACCATCGAATAGATTGCCATATCCTCAAAATAAAGCCGGTCGCCTGGGTGAATTTCGCGGTCAAACGAATAATCACCGATAATATCGCCCGCAAGACAGGTGCACGAGGACAGACGATACGTATAAGGCTTCTCCCCCGGCAGACCGCTGCCATGAAGCGGCGGGCGATACGGCATCTCCAGCACGTCAGGCATATGGCAGGCTGCCGATGCATCCAGAATCAGCGTTGTGACGCCGCCATTTTCCACAAGATCCATGACCTCCGTCACCAGATAGCCTGCATTCAGCGCAACCGCCTCGCCCGGCTCCAGATAAATCTGCAGATCATAGGTTTCCTGCATATGGCGAATGCACCGTTCCAGCCGTTCAATATCATAATCCGGCCGTGTGATGTGGTGGCCTCCGCCCATATTCAGCCATTTCACCTGCTTCAGGTATGGGCCAAAGCGGCGTTCCACCGCCTTCAGGGTCGTCTCCAGATCATCCGCATTCTGTTCGCAGAGCGTATGAAAATGAAGTCCCTCGACGCAGTCCGGCAAAACCAGTCCATGCTGCGGCCCCCGGTTCCACTCGAATTTCGTTTCACGCTCCGTATATATTCGCGCTTTCGCTCTTCTGTCTTCGCTCTCATCACACACAGAAGTCTGCCATCCAACGCCCTGACCCCATAATCGGGACAGCTCACGTTCAAAATTTTCCTGTGTGATTCCGAGCCGCGAACCCGGCGCACAGGGGTCGTAGATAGAGGGATGCACCTGATGAGCATCCGCCCCGTTTGCATCTGCCTCATTCGCAGCCGCTCCAATCGCATCCGCTTCATTCGCAGCCGCTCCATTCACATCCGCCCCATTCGCAGCCGTTCCAATCGCATCCGCTTCCCGTAAACCAGATGCAGCTGCTTCCGGCGAAACCGATGCCCCCTGCGTCGAACATTCCGGATTAATCCGCAGGCCAATGCTCGCTTTCCCTCTGCAGCGATCCCCGAACCGCCGAAGCTGCGAAAAAGAATTAAAAATCACATGGTCGCAAAGCTCCGCGATTTCATCGATTTCGCTTTCCCGATAGGCAGGGGAAATAATATGATTCTCCTTTCCCATCTCCTCGTGTCCGAGCCGCGCTTCATACAGCCCGCTCGCCGTCGTGCCGGAAAGATACTGACCGATCAGCGGATATTCACAAAACATGGAAAATGCCTTCTGTGCCAGCAGAATTTTGCAGCCGGTGTGTTCCTGCACGCCCTTTAATATCTCAAGGTTCTTGATCAGCTTCCCCTCATCCACTACATAGGCGGGGGTAAGTATTTCATGCAATTTCATATTATCTATTTACTCCACCAGCACCGGGTTCTCATCGACTACCCACGGCAAACCCCAGCGATTCAGAGCCTCCATATATGGATCCGGATCAAATTCATCCGTTGTAAACACGCCCGGCCGCTTCCACTGCCCGGTCACCACCATCATCGCTCCAATCATCGCCGGAACGCCGGTCGTATAGGAAATGGCCTGTGACCCAACCTCACGGTAGCACTCCTGATGATCACAGATATTATAGATATAGAGGGTTTTCTCTTTTCCGTTCTTGATGCCCGTGAAAATGCAGCCAATATTCGTCTTGCCAACGGTCCGCGGTCCCAGCGAAGCCGGATCCGGCAGCAGCTCCTTCAAAAACTGAATCGGCACGATCTCCTGGCCATTGAAGTTCACCGGAGTCGTCGAGAGCATGCCGACATTTTCCAGACATTTCATATGCGTAAGATAACTCTGCCCAAACGTCATAAAAAAGCGGATTCGCTTCACCCCCGGAATGTTCTTTGCCAGCGCCTCAATTTCCTCGTGATGCAGCAAATACATATCCTTCTTTCCGACACCGGCAAACTCATACTCCCGTTTGATGGACATCGGCGGAATCTCCACCCATTTTCCGTTCTCCCAGTAAGAGCCGGGCGCGGACACCTCACGCAAATTAATCTCCGGATTAAAATTCGTCGCGAACGGATAGCCATGGTCGCCGCCATTGCAGTCCAGAATATCAATCGTATGGATCTCATCAAAATAATGCTTCTGCGCGTAAGCCGTAAACACACTCGTCACACCGGGGTCAAAGCCGCTGCCCAAGAGTGCGGTCAGCCCCGCCTTTTCGAACCTCTCCTGATACGCCCACTGCCAGGAGTAATCAAAATATGCAGAAAATCCAAGCCGTTTGCACCGTTCCTCATAAATAGCACGCCACGTCGGATCATCCGTATCTTCGGCTTCATAATTCGCCGTGTCAATATAGTGAACGCCCGCCTCCAGGCATGCATCCATAATCGTCAGATCCTGATACGGCAGCGCCACATTCAGCACTGCTTCCGGCTGATAAGAACGAATCAGCACCGTCAGCGCCTCCACATCATCCGCATCAATCTGCTCCGTGGTGATTTTTGTTTTCTTCCCGCTGTTCTGCTGCTGTCCGACTATCTTTTCCTTCAACGCATCACACTTCGACACCGTGCGGCTCGCAATCATAATCTCATCAAACACTTCACTGTTCTGGCAGCACTTTTGAATCGCTACCGAAGCGACCCCGCCACAACCGATAATCATCAATCTGCTCATTCGTTTCCTCTCCCTGTTCGCAATTATTTTATGTGCATTCCCCGTCATACGAAACGCATGCGGGCAAAAGTACCCTTCTGCCGCGTCTAAATGGCAGTATATCACAGACGCATCAGAAAAGCCACCTGCAATTTGACCACCTTTCCAGCCGAAAAAATTCCTTACGCCACAAAACACCCTCGCCAGGTTATGCTTCCAATCTCCGATTGTGGGGCGCGGGCATCCCAGGCTTCGCATGGAATATGCCTTGCCCGGCTCTGCGCATAAAAAAAGGAACCACATCCCTGTGATTCCCTGCGAGGTGCCAGCCGGAATTGAACCGGCGATAGAAATGCTGCAGACCACTATCAGTAGCGCCCGCAGCTCTTATAAATGCGGCATTTCCGGGCGACGGCGATAGTTTTGGTACACTATTGGTACACTATTTTCAAATTCAGTTGCTATCATCCGCCTGATTCACTTTCTCAAGCCAGGTCTCAACAGCACGAATAATAGCTTTTGCATTCTCTAATTGCTGCACCGCTTAGTCTTCTTTCATCCTGCAAGCACAATCCCCTCCTTTTCCACATTGTCATAGTATGGCAAAGCTCCCAGCCAGTAGTTGAAATGATCAATATTCTGTATATTAACGCTTATTACAACTCCCCGAGACATTTCATAGTCGAAAGCAATATCATAAATCTGGTTCTCAATATTTCTAATCCCTGCATCGTCCAGAGATGTCAGAATCATAATATCCATATCAGAATGACTGGTATAGTCCCCTCTGGCATATGAGCCATAAAGAATAATCCGCTTTACCGAATCACCCATACACTTAATTACGTCATTGGAAAACGACTTCAACATATCACTCTTTTGTTCCATTGTCCTCACTACCTTTCCAAAATACAGGATTTTTTAAACCACCGCCTCGATCAGTGTCTTATCGCCAAGCGCAATTTCCTTTACCCCGATTTCTTTCTTTTTATTAAAGCAGAAGCTCAGCATATATCCTTTCTTCAAATGGTAATGGTCCAGATACTCCAGAAGCTGTTCTTCTCCCCTTTCATTGTAGGCATTGCCCCGCCATATTTTGAGTTCTACGATATATTGATGACCGAGATAATCAATGATCAGATCGGTACGTTCCTGATTTCTGGTCCGCGCTTCGACATAGTAATTGCCCGTCCCGCACAAACTGATTTTTGTCCTGTGAACCTAACCTGTAGATATCTCCGTTCTGTACCTCCGGCAAAGTAAGGAAATAGTTATACAGCCGCATCTCAAAAATCCGGTTCGCAATCTGAATCGTCGCCCGCTCTGCCTTCACAAACCCAAACATAAGAAGTAAATCCGCCACCGGGTCATCCGCGCTATATGCAATCGTCTCGCCCCGGAACAATAATCGATAAATCATCCCTTTCATTTCCGGGTAATCCGTCAGCTTTCCGATCAGCGACTCAAACAATGCACTCTTTTCGTAAAGAAGCTCGTTCACCGCCTCCTGCAGCCCTGCTTCTGTCCAGGCATCGCTCCTACCCGGAAAGCCTTCACTTCCTGCAATATCCTCGTCCAGTATCTTACAGAGGTCTGAAACCAGTACCGGATAGCCCGATGTATAGCTGTAAATCTGTCCCGCAATCTCTTCCACATTCATTCCGGTATGATAATCTGCTTCATATTCCATCAGCATCTGAGCGATTTCCTTTTCGGAAAAGCTCATGTCCACCCGAAATTTAGCCGCAATGTTCCATGGGCTGTTTGTCTTATGTTCATCCTCCGGACGAATCTTATGCTTGATATTCCTAATGTCATAAACCCCGGCAAGGATCACCGACTGAAAGGTTGCAACATCCGGTCGTTTCAGATAATATGCCCTCAGCTGCGCGAGGAAATCCATGAATACCTGATTATTCGATGCCGTATCCACCTCATCTATGATCAGGACCGGCGCTTTGTCCAGCTTCTCACACCAGGACTTTATGACTCTGAAAATCGCATTTAATGAACTGATTCTCGCCGTACCCTCAGCAAAGGCCAGGAGCCTTTCTTCAATCCCTGCTGGGAATTCAGGTACCGCATCCAGAATTTCTCCCGCCAAATCTCCTGCAAAAGCTTCCTCACTTTCAAAAGACGACATCCCGAGCGTTTGAAAATCCAGAGCCACAACTACATAATCATTCTGCAGATAACGTGTAAGAGCCCTCAGTGTGGTTGTTTTTCCATACTGTCTTCCCCTGTTGATTGAAAAGTATTCCCCGGCATCCACCATTTCTTTAATCTCCTCCAGGCGAGACTCCAGGTCAACCATATAATGCTGTTCCGGTCTGCACGCACCGTTTATATTAAAGACCTTTGCCATCGGACAACACCTCCTCTGCTTCATTTTTATCATGTGTCTCTCTATTCATCATCCATATCAAACTCTCATTTGTTCTTTATAGCAGTATAGCATAGCCTTAGCGAAAAAACCACCAGCAATTACCTGCGATTTTAACAGCCTTTCCAACGAAAAAAGGGAACCACATCCCTGTGATTCCCTGCGAGGTGCCAGCCGGAATTGAACCGGCGATAGAGGTGTTGCAGACCTTTGCCTTACCGCTTGGCTATGGCACCATATTTTAATATAAATCTTTAAATATTTAGCAAAAACGCTATAAACAACTATGCTCAGGCATCTTTAAATCACTTATTAAAATTGTGATAAAATAAAAAATGACTCCACCGGGAATTGAACCCGGGTTACCGCCGTGAAAGGGCGATGTCTTAACCGCTTGACCATGGAGCCAAAATAAAACCGAATTAAATTGCTTGTCATTTCACATATTCATGAAGAACCCTTATATGTGAAAAAACTCCCCGAGTTGGGCTCGAACCAACAACCCCTCGGTTAACAGCCGAGTGCTCTACCATTGAGCTATCGAGGAATATCAGGCATCTTCTGTTTTTTCTTAACTTCCGTGCCTTCAAAACCACATACAGAATACTATATTTCTCCGAACTTTGCAAGTGTTATTTTTCTTCGTCTGCGATTTACACCGTAAATCGTGACATAGGATAAGCTTGCGACCGATTAGTAGCAGTCAGCTCCGTGCAT